>JAYSXR010000401.1:0-6766 GCA_043717145.1 Chitinophagaceae bacterium
ACTATGTCGAGATAAGGAGTCATATCTTCTTTCTTCCAGTTTTTCCAATCGGCTTCTGTGACCATACCGCTCAGCTTACAATAAACATTGGGAAATTGGGCAATGGTAACCATTCCTTTTTTCCACTCATCAATCAATCCACTTTTGATAAAGGGCTTGGCTATATGGTCTATTACAAAAGGTTGATCAGGAAATTGTTTTACCAGCTCTAAAACTGCGGGGAGGTGTTTTGGAAAAATTAAAATATCGTAGGTGAACCCAAATTCCTGCAGTGCGGCAATGCCCCGCAGGAAACAAGGCTGCAACATAAATACTGGATCCTCGCCCTGTGATATATGCCTGAAGCCCTTTACTTTTTTTTCTTGCTGGTAATGCGTCAGTCTATCGCGAATATCTTCACCTCGCAGATCCACCCAACCCACTATCCCTTTTATAAAAGCATTCTCTTTAGCCAATTGAATTAAAAAATCGGTTTCTTTCTCTGATTGAGAAGCTTGCACCGCTACACAACCCGAAACATTATTTTGTTGTAATAATGGCTGAAGATCCTGCGGCAAAAAATCTTTACGGATCACCGACATTCCTTCATTGATCCAGTCGTGCGTAACCGGATCATATTGCCAGAAATGCTGGTGCGCATCAATGTTTGACATATGCAATCACGGCTTGTTTGGAAGTTCCCAATCCATCAATACCCAATTCAACCACATCACCCGGCTGTAAATAAACAGGTGGAGTAAGCCCTAATCCCACCCCTGCCGGCGTGCCGGTTGATACGATATCACCGGGTAATAATGTCATAAACTGACTGATATAAGAAACCAGTTGAGGTATATTAAAAATCAGGTCATCTGTATTTCCATCCTGCATCATTTGATCATTTACTTTCAACCATAACCGAAGTTTGTGCGGATCGGCGATTTCATCTTTTGTCACCAGCCAGGGGCCAAGCGGCGCAAAGGTGTCGCAGCCCTTCCCTTTATCCCATGTACCACCCCGCTCCAGCTGGAACTCGCGTTCACTTACATCATTATGCAGGCAATACCCAGCAACATACCCCATCGCTTCATCTTCTGAAACATAACTGGCTTTCTTACCTATTACAAAAGCCAACTCTACTTCCCAATCTGTTTTGGTAGAATTTTTGGGTATCACTAGAGAATCGTTTGGCCCGGTAATGGCCGTTGTGGCTTTCATAAATAATATGGGCTCTTTTGGGATAGCCGCATTCGTTTCTTTTGCATGCTTCGCATAATTTAACCCAATACAAATTATTTTTGATGGATGGGCTACCGGGCAACCCAGGCGGGTTCCTTCTTTAATTTTTGGCAACATGGTTTCATGCTGTGCAATCATCCATGCCAGATGGGGGATGCCGCCATTGGCAAAAAATAACGCATCATAATCTTTAATAAAACCCGAAACATCATAATTGGCACCATCAATATACACTCCCGGTTTTTCCTTACCAGCTGCTCCAAAACGAATTAGTTTCATTATTTAAAATTTATCAGGTTATCTTTTTGCAACCCTTAGTGTTACTGCGAAGATCCAATAACACGAAGTCCCGAAGGGGCTTTAGTTTATATTTAGTTGAATGATCGTATCTACATCATCTAACTGCACGCCGTCTACATAAATAAACAATCCTTCCGGTTGCTGTTTGAATTTGATTTTGGCCTTGTTTGAAAGCAGGGCAGCAGATAAAATATTTTCTTTGAATCCGGGAATAAATATATACGGCTGCTGCAGTTTATTTTTATTAAGGATGTGCACATAATAGTTTTTACTGTTACCGGTTAACACCCCCCATTCCTGTGGCGGAACGATACTACCCCTTGTTCCATAAATACTACTGCCATACAACTGCATCCACCTGCCCAGTGCGGCTAATGTATCTGTAAATTCTTTTTGCATTTTACCGTTTGGCATCGGCCCCACATTCAATAAAAAATTAGCATTACGCCCTGCGGCATTCACCATATAATGAATAAGTGTGGGAACAGATTTGAACTTCCTGTCAGTCATATTATACCCCCATGCATCATTCATGGTTTCACAGGTTTCCAATGGCAATTGCGAAATAGCGGCACCGCCAAATCCCGAGGTATTATTACCGGGCAGGTCTTTTTCAAATGCCTGGAAATCTTCACCGGCAATAGGTAACAGGTGATGGTTATTACTGATCAAACATTGTGGCTGCAATTTGTGTATTAAAGAATAGATCTCATCATAATGCCAGTTCACTTTTGACTGCAATAATTTGTCGTGATCATTATCTAGCTGGTCCCAATGCCCGTCAAACCATATCCCTGCTATCTCACCATAATTGGTAAGCAGCTCAGTCAACTGGGCTTTCATAAAAGCGATATAGCTGTTCCAGTTACTTTTAGCGGTTCTACCGGTTCCCTTGCCTGTCTTGCCCGTTTCATACTGGTAATCGGAACGGTACCAGTCGAGTAAAGAATAGTAGCAGAATAATTTGATACCCTGTTTATGGCATTCTTCTGCCAATTGTTTCAAAGCATCTTTTGCATACAATGTATTGGTGATCTTCCAGTCGGATTGTTTGGTATCCCAATTACTAAAGCCATCATGGTGCCGTGTGATAAAAGTGATGTATTGCATCCCTGCATTTTTAGCAGTGGCCACCCACTCTTTCGCATTAAAATCTATCGGGTTAAATACACGGATGAGATTGGTATATTCTTCTACCCTTATGTTCCGGTTATTCATTACCCACTCGCCATTGCCCAATACACTGGATGCACCCCAATGAATGAACATGCCGAATTTCATATCCTGGAAATTTTTTCTGGCAGCCAGGTTTGCGGGTGTTGGGGAATAGGTTTGTGCGCAAAGTAAAGCAACAAATAAAATAAGGCCGATCAAAATGATTGTTTTTCTCATATCGCAGAAGTGGTTTTTTCGGTAATCAGGTTACTAGTTTAAAGCTATGCCAAACTATATTTTAAAGATATTGATTTAGTGATGTCAATTATCCTTTTTGCTCCGCTATCTTGTCCTGCTAATAATTGGTTGACGGCCATTGGCGGCACGAATGCGGTTTTGGCCGCAGATTACCCGGGGTGTGGATTGCCTGTTAAAAGGTGTTTGAAGATATTTACGCCAAGCGAAAAGCAAGGGAATACCGTGCTTTTACGACTTTGCGTCTTACACGTCTTTGAATGAAAATATAATCTTCTGAATACCTGAAATCGCGTGGCCAATGATGATATAATGCCATCATTTTTCGCTTTGTCCAAAAGAACGAAATTATTTATCCTCCCGTTTTGTACCGCCATACATTTCATATTCCAATAAACGACAGTCAATAGTGGCATTAAAAAATTCTATGCGCCTGCTGGGTTTTAAGCGGACTTTTTTGGCTAGGTCGAGGTTACCGGTAAACACATATCCCGTATATCCTTTGCATTTGTTTTTAAGAAAATCTCCAATCTGTGCATAAGTTGCATTCAGTTCGATTTCATCTCCCAGGCGCTCACCATATTCGGGGTTGAACATGACGATGCCATTTGCGTGTTCAGGCACATTTGTTTTTTCAAAATCGCATATTGCAAATTGCAGTAATTTTTCAACCCCGGCAGCCGCAGCATTTGTTTTGGAAATGCCGATAGCCTGGTCACTGCGGTCCGTTGCGATGATCAACAGATCAGGTACTTCTTTGACCTGCTCATCTAAGCGCAACCTTTCCTGGGTATACATGGCTTCTTCATAACCGATTATATGCATAAAAGCGTAATTACTACGCAATAAACCTGGCCTACGGTTGGTAGCGATCAATGCGGCTTCAATGGCCAATGTACCGGAGCCACACATGGGATTGATAAAAGGCGATTGCCGGTTCCATTTGGTTGACAGGATAGTGGCAGCGGCCAATGCCTCCAGCATAGGTGCTTTACCTGGTAATTTTCGGTAACCATGTTTGGCCAGTGTTTCGCCTGAAGTATCTAAAAATATTTCAGCTTCTTCATGTTTCCAGAATAAATACACAACTGCCCCGGATTGCGCTGAACCGGTAGAAGGGCGTTTACCCGTTTCGTTCCGCATCCGGTCAACAATGGCATCTTTAACCCGTAAATTGGCGAAAAGATTGGTTTGGATGGAAGTATGGTAAACATTACTCGTAACTGAAAAATACCCATCGGGATCTATCAGTTTTTCCCAATGATGGGTAAGGAGGTTATCGTACAGTTCATCAGGGCTATGGCAGGTAAAGGTTTTCAGCGAATACATTACCTGGCTTGCACAGCGCAGGTTAAGGTTTAAGCGGATACAGTCCTGCACTGTTCCCTGTAATTCTACCCCGGTCTGAAACGAACGGGTAACGGTAAACCCCAATTCAGCTACCTCGGTCTGTAAAGCAGGTGACAACCATTTGTGACAGGTAATAATAATGCGGCTGGGGGTAGTAAATACTTGCATGCATACAAACATAAGTGAATATTCCGGCTGCTAAAAATGTGCTTCCGGCCAGATATGCCTTTACCGGCGCTTTCCGGTGTTATTCAGTAAACGATTAGCTATTGCTCTTTCTTTTTTGTATAAAACTTTCTTTGGCTACCCTCAAAAAGGAACCCCTGTAGAAACAGGGGTTGAACCAAAACTAACTGCTATATGAAAAGAATTAACACTCATTCGTTAACTGCAACAGGATCACTTGTGTGTCCAGCATCCATGTATTCCCGTAAGTCCGGCTCCTGTTTACTAAGCCTATACAAAAACCGCAATATTAAGAATACAGCAAACATTAAAAGGATTGAAATAACCATATCTGTTTCGATAAAATAATAATCAAAGTTGCAAACAATTAACTGCTATGTTGTTACACATATGTGTGAAAGATTTGCATAATTCCCACATCAAAAGCTACCATCTTTATCATTAAATATTAATCATTTACAAAACATTGTTAATCCGAACCCTAATCCCTTACCGCACACAGTTTAATAGAACACAAACTTGGTTGGCTTTTATAATTTTGTACATTCACCTTTTTTATTAGTACCCATGGACCAAACTACTCTTAACCCGGATCAGTGGATCAATAAGTATGCTGATGCTTTGTACAGCTTCACCCTACCCCGTGTGAACGATTCGGCGCTGGCGGAAGATATTGTTCAGGAAACCTTTCTGAGTGCCTGGAAAGCCCGTGAATCGTACAAAGGAGAGGCTTCTGAAAAAAGCTGGCTGTATACCATTTGTAAGAATAAGATCATTGACTATTACCGGAAAAAAGCAAGGGATATTGTTCAGCCAATGTCGCAGAATGACCATACAAATGGCTATTTTGATGAAGCTGAGCACTGGACAAAAGAAGACAAGCCTGCCGATTGGGGCATTGATTACCAGCAGGCAATAGATAATAAAGAATTTTATAAAGTATTGGAAAGCTGCAAGAAAAAACTGCAACAGAAACAGCAGTCCGTGTTTGTTATGAAATATCTTGAAGACCTTGATTCTGCTGAAATATGCAAGGCTTTGGGTATTACATCGTCTAATTATTGGGTATTGATCCACCGGGCGAAATTGCAATTGCGTACCTGTTTGGAAAAAAACTGGATTAATTTAAAATAACCTTGATGAACCTTTTTAATATTAGTTGTAAAAAAGCCACGTACCTACTCTCCAAAAAGGAGGAGAACAAGCTATTTTGGCTTGAAGTGTTCAAGCTGCGCGGCCACCTCACCATTTGCAGCCTTTGCCGCAAATTTGAACAGCAAACCAGGTTCATAGGATTTACTGCCAAACACGGGCACGAACAGGCTATTTTATCTGTAGAAGCAAAAGAGAAAATGAAAACTGTGTTGAAAGATTAATCCTGGTTATCCTGCCTTGCAAAAATACTTTCTTGTTATAATTTTATAAACATATAACGGTGCCTTAGTGACTTTCTGTGTGATAATACCCACTGAAGCATCAAAGTGCTACATGTTTGAATGGAGATGTCCCTTCTCTGTTATTACTTCTCAAGTAACCCATCGGTCTGCCATTGTTTAAAAATGGCAATTGTGCTGTCGGATAATTTGACGCGCTTGTCTGGCATGAAGCCCCTCTTGTTAGGATTTAATTGAATTCTGCGGAGGATTTCAATAATCTGTCCGCTTGCCGAAGCATAGGTATCAAGTCGCTTTTTTTTTCCGCCTTTATCGGGGAAATGGCAAGGTGTGCATTTCGCCTGTAAAAAGACCGCAATATCTGTCTCGTAATTAACTTTAACTGCCCAGTTAGGGCTGGCTGCATTTAAGACAGCAATACCATAAGAAAATACCATTACGGTTGCGATAATAAAAATGATGACAGAATTTTTTTTCATACCACGATTGATGGTTAAAATCAAGAATATGTTATTTCAAATATATCCTTTCGGTGACAGAAAAAAAATAGGGGATCCAAATAGGGGCTGAAGCGGGAAGAAAATTGGTAAAAGGGTAAGGTATCCGCTATATCCAATCAGGAAAAAACAATAAAGATGGTAGTTTTCACTTCGCCATTCGATATTCTTTGCCCAATATTCTTAAAATAACTAAAAAGCTGTTTGAGTTAAATAAATAAAAAGAGTTAAAGGGAGGGTTGTAGAATAAAGAGAGGAAAGTCAGTCGTTGAGTAATCAATGACTAAAAAAACGACCTTTTTGACCGACTTCAAGTGGCAAATTATAGAAAGTTTGCTGAATATGAAACGAAAGCCCAAATGGGATGTAAGAAATATCTGGGAGAAGATATGCTACCTAACACGAACAGCT
>JAYSXR010000402.1:0-2297 GCA_043717145.1 Chitinophagaceae bacterium
CATTCTCCCCTTCCGGTGATGGGGGTATTACCATTGCCACCGTGCGCCCTGAAACCATTCTGGGCGATTCGGCCATCTGCGTAAACCCGAATGATGAACGATACAAACATCTGCATGGAAGGTTTGCTTTTGTTCCCTTGATCAATCGTCGGATACCGATCATTCCTGATGAGTATGTGACCATGGATTTTGGCACAGGTGCCTTAAAAGTTACCCCGGCGCATGATATGAATGATTACCAGTTAGGACAGAAATTCAACCTGGAAATCATTGATACTATGAATGATGATGGCACGATGAGTGAAGCGGCGCAACTGTTTATTGGTGAAGACCGGTTTGAAGTACGGAAAAAAATCATCCCACAACTCGAAGCAGCAGGGCATTTGGTTAAAATGGAAGAATATACCAACCAGATAGGTTTTAGCGAAAGAACGGATGCGGTAGTAGAGCCCCGTTTAAGTTTGCAATGGTGGGTGAGTATGAAAGATATGGCAGCACCTGCATTGAAAGCAGTTATGCATGAGCAGATCAATTTTCACCCAGCCAAGTTCAAAAACCTTTACAGGCACTGGATGGAGAATATCAAAGACTGGTGCATAAGCCGCCAGTTATGGTGGGGACACAGGATTCCGGCTTATTACACGCCCGACGGTGACTTTGTGGTTGCCGCTTCAATAGAAGAAGCTTTTGATCAATTTAAAATTCAAAATACAAAATACAAAATAGAAGATATACGCCAGGATGATGACTGCCTCGATACCTGGTTCTCCAGCTGGCTTTGGCCGTTTGAGGTTTTTAAAGGACTATCCCATCCGGGTAATGCGGAAGTAAAATATTATTATCCTACCAACACATTGGTAACAGCACCTGAGATTATTTTCTTCTGGGTAGCCCGGATGATTATGGCAGGCTATGAATACATGGATGAAAAACCTTTCAATGACGTATATTTTACAGGTATTGTTCGCGATAAGCAGGGAAGGAAAATGAGTAAAAGCCTGGGCAATTCGCCCGACTTACTGGGATTGATTGATCAATACGGTGCAGATGCAGTTCGTTTCGGTATCATGATTGCCTCCCCTGCCGGCAATGATATTTTATTTGATGAATCGGCTTTGGAACAGGGCCGCAATTTCAATAATAAATTGTGGAATGCGCTGAAGCTGATAAAAATGTGGGAAGGCCGTCAATCGCTCAACGTAGATGTTGAGCCAGCTAACGGAACGCACCACTCACCACTTACCACTCACCACTTCGCACTTACCTGGTTCGAAAACCGCCTCAACCAGGTAAAGTCCGAAGTAAATGAAATGATGGTACAGTTTCGTTTAAGCGAAGCATTAAAAACCATTTACTCTTTGGTATGGGATGATTTTTGCAGTTGGTATTTAGAATGGATCAAACCCGGATTCGAACAACCGATTGAAAAAGCAGTGTATGAAAAGACCTTAGTTTATTTTGAAGAATTGATGCAGTTGCTTCATCCATTCATGCCATTTATTACAGAAGAAATTTATCATTTACTTCAGGATAATAAAGATGACCTGTGTGTAAAACAAGTTGCCCCCCTGCAGACATTCGATAAATTAATATTGCTAGCCGGTGAATTGTTGAAACAGGTAATTTCTGCTTTACGCGATGCCCGGAACAAGAACCAGGTTAAACCAAAAGATACCATAAAGTTGCATATTCAAACTGCTGATGTAGCGGATTATCAAACAATTGAAAATATCCTGCGTAAACAGGTGAATGCAGAACTGATCACTTATACAAGCAGCACGGTTGCCAATAGTATTGTTGTTGCGGTAGAAAAAGATAAATTCTTTATCGAAACAGATCAGCAGTTAGACACAGCTACCCTACAAGCAGAATTGCTGAAAGACCTTGACCACCAGAAAAAATTTCTGGAAAGTGTACAAAAAAAACTGAGCAACGAACGGTTTGTTCAAAATGCCAGTCCCGAAGTAGTGGACCTGGAAAGAAAAAAACAGGCAGATTCAGAAGCCCGTATCAAAACCATTGAAGAAAGCCTGCAAAACCTTTAAAATATATTAACAAATGCGAATTAAGGTTTGATTACAGCGCAATCTTAACATTAAAATGATCATGCACATACTGCAGCAATTATACTCATAAGTATTACTCACTACCAACTTACCACACATCCTAATGCACCAACACATGCGCGAGCGCCGCGAGCTGCCGGGCAAGCCGGGTTTGCGGATTGTCCGCAGCAGGTAGGGCGGGCCGCGCCCGCCGTTCTTTTGGAGTCAAACCCGAGGAGTGGCGGCGGCCAC
>JAYSXR010000403.1:0-6761 GCA_043717145.1 Chitinophagaceae bacterium
CTTTTAAAAATGAACTTTCCTTTGTTACAAGTAAAAAGATAATCCCGAAAATGATAATATAAGCCAGCAGAAATGCAATAAGTGTAGAGACTACTTCTGGTACTCTGCGTTTTTTAATTTGGCAACCAGCGGATGATGAACCAGTGCTATGTGCAATGCAAAATAAGCAAGGAATAGTATATTATTGATATAAACTTCCATGGCACATAATAATCCCATCAAAAGAAAAACATACGGTAGCTTGGCAGAAAAGGGAAGGGGGATATTAGTTGTCTTATAATCCTGGTCATAAATTATTATACGATTCAAAAATGATAAGGCAATAATGTGCCGTCTTTAAAAGTACCCTCATCTATTTTAAAATGGCTGGCACATTATATATACTAACTTTCTTTAATAATTCCGGATTTAAAATTCAGTAATGATTTCATATCTACAATCCTTTCATTAAATGATTGAAAAAAAGTGTGAATAGCATTTTCAAATGAAGCATAATCTTCATAGTATTTGTTCTTCATTACTTTCTTTTTGAAATACAGCCATAGCCGTTCTATGAAGTTTAAATTATGACTATAGGGTGGTAAGTAAATAAAACCAATACATAATTCTTTTGCTTTTTGTTGTACCAGATAACTGCGTTGGTATCTTGTATTATCTAAAATAATGCAGATGCGGGTTGCATTTCAATATTGTGTTTTATTTCACCCAAAAATGCTTCTATTATTTCTGCACAACAGTTTTCTTCCGTCAGCATGATGGTTGGCTCAAAGGCTACCGGATTAACAGCCCCAATAATGTTGAGCCGTTTTCTTCCGGTGGTGGCCAACACTTTTTTAATGCCTGCAAGCCCTGTTTGTTGCCATGCATATTCATTTTCATTGTTGTGTATCTGGTGCATAGGGTCTAAATACAGTAATACTTCCCTGTTATCATTACAGGCACATCCGTAACGTTGATCCATTAATTATATGAATGATTACTGTATTTGTTCTGATGGGATTTTTCCTTGTATCAGCCTTGTTTTTTTATAAGAGCAATGGAGTTTTTTTTACAATACCGGCTTAACCAACTGTGTTCTACAACAATAGAATGTTGGGTTTCCAAAAAATCCTGCAACTCAGAAAATTTACTGATGGAGTGTTTACTGATATGCTTTATTAGTGCATTTTTAATGGAATCCAGAACAGATGGTCTTCTACCTTTATAATGCAGTTTGCTTAAGCCTGCTAAACCATCTGTACTAAACAGCTTAACCCAGTCTTTTAGTGTATCTATATTTATACCAAGTGTTGAGGCTATTTCTTTTTTTGGTAGGCCTTCGTGCGCCATCCATATACACCGATAGCGGAGAAGTATTTTACCGTCTTTTTCACTACGCCTTAATTTCTTTAACGCTGTAACATCTATTAAAGAAAGATAGATTGATTAAGCCATACAGACTTGTATGGGTTAATCAAATATGACAAATCGGAATTATTTAAGCAAATAAGTATAGTATTGCTTGGTGTGTATGCGGAGGTATCGTATCGCCAACCATTTATTCTACAATACTTCTAATGGAATGAATTCTTTTTCTTCCAATTGTTTGAAGTGGCGGGCCGTAAAACCCGTAACTTTTTTAAATTGGTTGGATAAGTGCCCCACACTGCTGTAATTTAATTCGTAAGATATCTGGGTTAAATTAAGGTCACTGTAGGCAAGCAACTGTTTTACCCTTTCAATTTTGTGGGCTATTATGTAATCTTCAATACAAATACCCTTCGATTTTTTAAAAAGATTGGAAAGATAGGTATAGTCGTACTTTAATTTTTCACTTAATACGCAAGAGTATTTTTTTGTAATAGGTTCTTCAGAATAATAAACCAGTTCCCTTATCGAGCTTTTTATTTTTTCGATAATCATGTTTTTCCTGTCGAAAATCAATTCAAGACCAATATTGACAAGTGCTTTTTTCAATTTGTCATATGCCCCTGTTGATAAAATTTCTTTTGTTTCAACTTCCCCTAATCTTACCGCGGTATATTCAATTCCCAGTTCCTTTAATAACGATTCAACTGCCATTTCACATCTTTTGCTGACCATATTTTTTATGATAAGTTTCATATAGGCTAATTTTGAAATAAGGTTCAAAAAATCGTTCCCATACATCCTTATGCGTCATTTATTCATCCGAATCGACAACGTGTTGAATTAATTCCCCATTTTTAAACTTTAATTCTGGTGCCATATCGTCCTGTAAAAGGGATTGGGTGGTATAGCATAAAGTATGTTTTATTTTTGTTACCTGTACCTTGGTATGTGGGGTATACATTGCAGAATGCTGAAAAGCAAATATCTTATCAGGCTTCGGCCATTTCAGTGCGGTATTGCTTTACTGCTTTAAAAGCAGTCCTTGGCTTCAGTCCTAACAGCTGAAACATGGCATTATCCTCATCAAAGCTTGGGTTGGGGGTAGTGAGTAATTTATCACCTGCGAAGATTGAATTGGCTCCTGCCATAAAACAGAGTGCCTGCTCTGCAATACTCATATCTGTGCGGCCGGCACTTAAACGTACCATTGTTTTTGGCATTAATATCCTTGCTGTGGCAATCATCCGAACCATATCCCAGATATCTACTTTCATATTATGTTCGAGGGGTGTTCCGGCAATGGGTACTAGGGCATTTATAGGCACGCTTTCGGGATGCTCGGGCATAGTAGCCAAAGTGTGCAGCATTTGTGTCCTGTCGGTATGTGTTTCGCCAAGGCCAATGATTCCGCCGCAACAAACGGTTATGCCTGTTTTGCGCACATTGTCGAGGGTTTGCAAACGATCATCATACGTACGGGTGGTAATGATCTCGTTGTAATGTTCTTTGCTGGTATCTAGGTTATGGTTATAGGCATACAGGCCGGCATCGGCTAATTTTTGGGCCTGGTCTTCAGTTAACATCCCAAGTGTACAGCATACTTCCATCCCCATTTCGTTTACGCCTTTTACCATATCCAGCACGCGGTCAAAATCGCGGTTATCTCTTACTTCCCTCCATGCGGCACCCATGCAAAATCGGGTACTGCCGGCATCTTTTGCTTTTTGTGCGTAGGATAATACTTCGTCTTTCTGCATCAGTGGTTGTACATCCACACCGGTAGAATAACGGGCAGCCTGTGGGCAATAAGCGCAATCTTCACTGCAGCCACCTGTTTTTATACTTAATAAAGTACATACCTGTACTTCGGCTGTATCATTGAATTTACGGTGCAGGGCGGCGGCATTAAAAACAAGTTCCAGCAATGGCGAATGATAAATATCTTTTATTTCTGCTAAACTCCAGTTATTGCGGATACCGTTCGACATAAGTAAGATTTATCAGCAAATATAAGCGGGATTTAATAACACAGATAATGATCGGTTGGATTAGTGAGGTGATACTGGTCAATGGACAATAGTGAGTGGTGAGTGTTTATGGAAAAAATATTTGCCATTCTTATTCACTACTCGCGATTCACCACTCACAACTCACGATTCGTTACATACCCCCTCCACTTCTCAATTACCCCCTGCATGTCTTCCGGCAAAGCCGATTCGAATAATACTTCCTGCTGGGTAACGGGGTGTATGAAGCCAAGCGTTCTTGCGTGTAAGGCGCAACGGGGGCAGGTGAGAAAACAATTCTCAACAAACTGTTTGTATTTGGTATAGATGGTGCCTTTTAAAATTTTATCACCCCCATATTCAAAATCATTAAAAAGGGTATGCCCGGTATGTTTCATATGTACACGTATCTGGTGGGTTCGTCCGGTTTCCAATACACATTCTACTAAGGTTACATAATTAAAACGTTCCAATACTTTATAATGCGTAATGGCATGCTTGCCAATGTCTCCTTCGGGATATACATCAAACATTTTCCGGTGTTGCTGATGGCGGGCAATATGGCCGGTAATGGTGCCTTCATTTTTTTCTATATCGCCCCAAACCAGTGCCGCGTATTTTCGTTTTACCGTGTGATTAAAAAATTGTTTGGCAAGGTGTGCCGCAGCATCCGGAGTTTTGGCGAGCACAATTAAACCAGTAGTATTCTTATCTATTCTGTGTACCAGGCCAAACCTGGGTAAAGCCTCTTCATCAATATTGGGGTTTTGTTGTTCCAGGTAATACGCCACACCATTGAGCAAGGTGCCGCTAAAATTACCTACCCCGGGGTGCACCACCATGTTGGGTGGTTTATTAATAACCATGATGGCCTCATCTTCAAATACTATATTCAAAGGAATATTCTCGCGTTTTAGTATAGTATGTTCAGGATTGATAAGGCTCATTAAAATAAGCTCATCACCCGGTTTTATTTTATAATTGCTTTTAACGAGCCTGCCATTCACGGTTACAAAACCTGCTTCAATACCCTTTTGCACTTTGTTGCGGGTAGCCCCTTCTACGTGCATTTGTATCCATTTGTCTATACGAACTGGTTCCTGTCCTTTATCTATGGTAAAATTTTTCCGTTCATATAGGGTTTCAGAGCCTTCTTCCGTTATATTTTCTATGTCATCCTGCATGCTGCAAAAATAACGGTTTAGGAATGATCAAAGATGGTTCATCACGTATGGGTCCCGCTCTATCCTCATTCTTCGTAAATTTGCCCATGCAACAGCAAGTATTATTCGAAGATTTGGGGAGAAGGAAATATAAAGAGATATGGGATTACCAGGAAACCTTGCTCAAGCAGAATGCCGATATTAAAGCTAAGTCACGTTTAACCGATGCGGTATCTCTACCAGTTGAAGCAACGCCTACCATACACCATCTTTTATTTGTTGAACATGATCCTGTATATACATTGGGTAAGAATGGCAAAGACCAACACGTGTTGATTGATGAGCAGGAACGTGTAGAAAAAGGGATAGAATATTTCCATATAAACCGGGGCGGTGACATTACTTTTCATGGCCCGCAACAATTGGTGGGATATCCGATCCTTGACCTTGAAAAATTTAAACCCGACCTCGGTTGGTACCTGCGCAGTTTGGAAGAAGTAATTATTCTTACCATGGCCGAATATGGTTTGAAAGGTGAGCGAAGTTTTGGAGAAACCGGGGTATGGTTGGAACCCAATATTGTCGGCAAGGAAAGAAAGATATGCGCCCTGGGTATCAAATGCAGCCGATGGATTACCATGCATGGTTTCGCGTTTAATGTAAATACCGATCTTGGTTATTTCGATCATATCATACCTTGTGGTATCCAAAACAAGCAGGTTACTTCGCTTAAAAAAGAACTGGGTAAAGAACTGCCCATCGAAGTAGTAAAAGATAGTGTAAAAAAGAATTTCGAAAAAGTATTCGGGTGCATTCTCACTGTTGCCAAATAATGAGGTTAATCCCTTGAGAGAAAGAATTTACTTTTTTCTCTCAGCTTATCATCTTCAAATAATTCGAATGAGAACCAGCCCGCATGCATGAAATTAGTTTTATCCAATACCAATTCTGTTTCTTTTATTGATTTTAGCTGGAATAATTCTGAAGCATCCTCATCATAAAAAATAACCCGGTAACGGTGTTGTTTTACCAAGGGTAATGCTATGCTTACATAACCCTTGGCATTGGTAAATACATATAGAGAAGGCCTCCACACATATCTAGGTATATAAGGATGAATATCCAGGTGATTATTATCAATGGCGAATAAAGTGTCTTTTGATTTTAGAGCTATAGAATCTTTGAATTTTTTATAAGACAGCAGTTCCAGTTTTTCAATGAACACGTTATTTTTATAAACGAAAATATATTTTGTGTCATTGGGTATAAACGGGTGTAACTGAATACGTAACTCATCAATCGCAAATAAGGTATCTTGAGTTTGTTTTGCGATAGAGTCTTTAAATCTGGTAAAATCAACATCCGTTAATTTTACCAGGAGCTGAACTCTTTTATATATACTGATAAGTTTGTCTTTTTGGCCAGGTATGTGAGCAGGATTCCATTCAATCGCATAATCATTTATTTTACGTAAGCCATCTTTGGTTTTGGTATTAATAGAATCGCGAAATCGTTTGTATTCTTCTTTGCTTAACGTAAATGCTTCCGTTTTTTTAATATAAATCCTGATAAGGTTCCTGGGGTTAATGGATTCTAAAATATAGTTCTCGATTTTCCAGTTTTGCCCCGGTTCAACCTTAGGTAAATACGGTCCTATAGCAAACGGCTTTGTTTGAAGCAGGATCGGTTTTGTAAAATAATAAGCACCTCCACTTAAAACATAAAAAATACGATAGTATCTTTTATTGATATAGAGTTGTTTGTTGTCAACAAATCCATTGGAAGGAAGTTCCGGCGACTGGGCCGAATAAATGGTCCGGAAATCTTTTACACTGTCCATTGACCTTTGCACGGCCAATTGGATGCAGTCTGAAGTAAAGGGGTTATTCCAGCTAACCTGTATTTTCCCCCGGGCCAGTTCCTTTACCGAAAAATCAGGTAAAACGTTTTGCGCACGGACTGGCAAAATCAGACTGGTAAAAAAAATAAAAGTAATAAGAACACGTAAATACCTCATCGTATACAAATATAAAAGCAGAAGCGTTATCAAAAAGGTAATCTGTCCGGTTCAAGCGATTTATTACCCTGCAATCCACCACTATGTACTAACAACAGTTTGCTTCCGGGAGGGAAATAATTTTTTTCAATAAGGTCTTTTACGGCAAAATGCAACTTTGAAGTATATACAATATCCGTAGGTACTTTTTCTGTTAACCACGTGTCTCTCATAAATGCTATCAAC
>JAYSXR010000404.1:0-6738 GCA_043717145.1 Chitinophagaceae bacterium
GTGTCAATTATCTTAATAAACATATCCTGAAAAATGTCTTCAGCCAGGTGTTTGTCTTTAACAAGAAATAATATAGAGCTGAATAGTTTTTCCTTATGACGAACTACCAGCACTTCAAGCGCATGTAAATCATTGTTCTTAAAAAGGTTGATTAATTCGTTATCGGTTTTGTGGAGAAGTAATTTCATAAGATTGTGAGGATTTGAGTTTATAGGATATTAAGAAATTAAAAATTTTGAAAATTTGTGTAACCTTTAAAGTATTTCAACATTTGTTTCACAAAGCTAATAGCAATTGAATCTGTTAAAACTGACATTAGGAGACGGGTCACATGATTAATATCATGTCTTTAATTGATTTATAACACAGTTATCTAATAACGGACACTTTTTTTTAGTAATAAAAAGGGTGTAAAGAATAAACACTTAGCAGGCAATAGCTATTTGTTATTATTGATTAAAATTGCTGCGAATCAAAAAGATTTGAAGCTTAACCGGGTCTTTTAAATTTGTAATGAAGACAGGACTAACTGTTGGGGCATGCAACATCATTTAATAGTATATGACACCCGTGAAATAAAAATGCCGTAAATTCATTTGTCTATCTTATTCTTATCATATAAAATTAAAACTTAGTAGCATGCCAGAAAGAAGAGCCTTCATCAAACAGGGTATTATGGGCGGAGCAGGAATTGTAATTGGTGGAATGGGATTAAGTGCAAAATCTTACGCATCTATTTCGGGCTCCAACGATCGCATCAATGTAGCGGTTATTGGTATCCGTGGGCAGGGGGGTACGCACATAAACAGTTGGATTAAACTAAAAGATAACCGCAACGTATTGCTTAAAACCCTTTGTGATGTTGATGAAGCGGAATGGGCGAAAGCCTTAAAATCAGTAGCGGCTGGCGGTGGCGCTACCCCTGCAACAGAATGGGATATGCACAAAGTTTTTGATGACAAAGATATTCATGCAGTATCTTTTGCAGTGCCTAACCACTGGCACGCATTAGGCACTATCATGGCGTGCCAGGCAGGTAAACATGTGTATGTTGAAAAGCCTGCCAGTCATAATATGTTTGAAGGGCGAAAGATGATCGACGCAGCTAAAAAGTACAATGTACGTGTTCAGGTCGGGTTGCAGAACCGGTCAATAAGTAATGTGATGGATGCAATGAAATTTCTTCACGAAGGTGGTATCGGCGAGGTATACATGTCACGCGGACTTTGTTACAAACCGCGTGATTCATTTGGAATAGCTAAAGACAGTGAACCACCGGCATCGCTGCATTACGAAAGATGGCTGGGTCCGGCGCCTTATCGTCCTTACAACGAAAAAAGAGTTCATTACAACTGGCATTGGCATTGGGCCACCGGTAATGGTGATACTGGCAATCAGGGTCCTCATCAATTTGACATCGCACGCTGGGGATTAAATAAAAATGATCATCCTGTTTCTATTATGTCTATGGGTGGGTTGTATGGAATAGACCCTGCCATGTGTTCGCAGGAAACACCCAATACGCAAACTTCGCAATTTAAATACGCGGACGGTAAAATGCTTGAGTTTGAAACACGTGGCCGTTATACCAACCAGGAATCAAGCGTTGGTATTCGTATCGGTAATATGTTTTATGGTACCGAAGGATATCTTGAACTGGACGGAGGCAACTGGAAAGCATTTCGTAAAACGGAGAAGGAACCTTTTGCCGGTTCTAAAGCTGGTGAGAAGAAGGCAACTGATCCATCATTCCTCGCGCCTCCCGGAGGCACTGATCATTACGCTAATTTCTTAGATGCGGTTCGCTCTGGTAAAGATGCTGACCTGCATTGTCATATTAATGAAGGGTTTCATTCTTCGGCGCTCCCGTTGCTTGCTAATATCTCCTACAAGCTCGGGCGTGGTTTGCAATTCAATGGTGCTACTGAAAAGTTTGTGAATGATAAGGAGGCTGATGCAATGCTTACAAGAGAGTATCGGAAACCTTATTTAGTGCCTGAGAAGGTATAGTGAAATTGTTTTGAACTGTAATTTAGAATGATTTAATGATGGACTATGATTCTTAATGATTCTTATAATATCATAGTCTATTATTAAATCATCTTAATCATAGTTCAAAAACATCACTCCGTTCTCAGACTCTCTACCGGGTTTGCTAAAGCTGTTTTGATGGTCTGCAGTACAATCAATACAGAAGTAACGAATCCCAACAATAATATCGAAAACATAAAAGGAGTAGCGGTAATATCAATTCTGTAAACATAGTCATTCAACCAACGCCTCATTAATAAATAAGCAAGCGGACAAGCAACGATACCCGCAACAAGAATCACCGGTAAAAACTCTTTCATAAAAATACCAATTATCCTGGTAACCGATGATCCCAATACTTTCCTGATACCAATTTCTTTCGTACGTCTCTGTATGCTTAATGATATCAATCCCAATACTCCCAACAGAACAATGATAAGAGAAAGTGCCGTAGCCGTATAAGAGGCCTTTCGTAATTGTATCTCGGACTGGTACAATGTCTTTAAAGTATCATCTAAAAATTTATATTCGAATGGTGTGCCGGGCATTAGTGCAGACCATTGCTTTTGTAATGCAGCTATTGAAGAGCCAAGGTTGCCGGGTTTTAATTTGAATGAAAAATACCGGAATGTATTGGTGAGGTTAACATGTAAGAATATTATCGGATCAATTGCTCTTTGCATAGATCCGAAATGAAAGTCTTTAGTGACCCCTGCTATCGTAAATAATGCGGCACCGCCTGCAAATTGTACCTGATTTCCGATAGCCTGATATGGATCTTTCCAGCCAAGTGCTTTTGATTGCGTTTCATTGATCACGACCTTTAAAGAATCAACTATAGCTCCTGGTGGATTATAAAATACCCCCGCAGCCATTGGTATACTGTAGGTCTGGGCATAGTACTCATCGGTTTGAAGTGTTACGGTTGAAACAGCGGTTGTGGAATCTGCACCCGCTTTGTAGATGTAAGAGCTTCCTGAATTATTACCATCCATCGTTTCATAAGAAAGTGTAACACTCTTTACTTGTGGCAGTGCTTCAAATTGTTGTTTCAGGTGTTGCATTCTTATTACACCTTTTGAAGTCCAGTCTCTCGGCACTTGTGCGGATACAATATAATCTTTATCGTACCCGAGATCCCTGCTGAAAAATAATTTAATTTGTTTTGAGATGATAATAGCGCTGATAAAAACTATAGTGGCGGTGCCAAATTGAAATGCTACCAATGATTTTCTTACCACAACATTTTCTTTAAGTGAAGAGAGTTTTCCTTTCAGTGATTCAACAGATTTTAATGATGATAACAAGAACGCGGGATAAATTCCGGCAATGATCCCCACAATAAAAATCAATAATAGTGGAAACAAAAAAAAGTAGACAGGGAATTCACCAAGTGAAGCAATGTTCTTTCCTAAGATGTTACTGAACAAAGATCTAAATAACTGAAATCCAACCAGGGCAAAGAGCATAGCGATGAAAACAAGTAAGGTGGATTCGGTTAGAAACTGGATGATCAATTGTTGTTTGACACTACCCAGCACTTTGCGAATTCCAATTTCCCGCATTCTCGTGGCAGACCTACTGATGGACATGTTTATGAAGTTGATAACTGCCATTATCAATATAAAGAAAGCTATACCTGATAAAGCACAGATCATTTTCTTTACAAGACCGTTATCCACTGTAAGATAATATGTTGTTAATGGTGACAACTTAGGCCGCATGTCTTGATAAACCTGGGCTGGTGCATTTTGTTTTACGAGGAATTGAATTGGTTTTTCAAGATCAGCAGGCGTAACTCCTTCGAGTAATTCAATATAATTAACGATAAATGGATTTTGCCAATCCATATTGCGGCCAAAGAACTGGAGATTATTTGAAGAGATGTAAAACTGGTTGTCGTTTCCATCATTTAGCCAGGTTACTGAATTTTTAATCGGCGTTTCCATTACACCACTAATCATAAAATCATGTCGGGAACCGGAGAAATTTTCAATGGTAAGTGTTTGCCCTATCACATCTGTTTTGCCGAAATATTTGATAGCTTTTTTATCAGTGATGACAACAGTAAATACTCCATCGAACGCAGTGGAAGAATTGCCTTGAGTTAATTTGAATCCATACATGTTTAACATTGTGCTGTCGCATACCTGGATGTTCTCCCGAAAACTTTTATCTCCTTTGGAAACATTGGATGTTATGCCATCAAAACGGTAGTAGTTAGCAACCAGGTTTGGATAGTTTTCCTTTAATGCTTTAGCAAGCGGACCCAGCGTAGCAATCTCAAAACCCTGGTTCGCCTGTTTCCATTTGCTTAGAATGATGTATTGGTTTTTGACGTCTTTTAGCTGGCTGTTCACCCGTAATTCTCCCCAGACATACGCACCTATCAGCATTGCAAAAACGATTCCTGCTGATAATCCTATTATATTCACCGCAGCATAAAAGCGGCTCTTGATAATGTTCCTCCAGGCAATTTTTAAATAGTTTTGTATCATGTAGAACAGTGTTTGTAAGATGTGTGTTTTTGCTATCAGCTATCAGCTATCAGCTATCAGCTATCAGATTCTGTGTTAAGTTGCGCAGTTTTTCAAATATTTCTTATCTTTATTTTTAAGGCGGCATTTGTCAGCCTGTTTAGGGGCGGTTATATTTATTAACCGCCCTTAATTTTTTTTATGCTGCTTCTTTTATTTTTGCTGTTTCTTCCTTTTTAAGATACTCCTTATCATAAGCTTTTTTAGTTTTGTAGATAGTATAAATCATTTCCAGCAGCTTTCTTTGTACTGCTACCACTGCTTTCATTTTGATACCATGTTTGGATACCAATCTTACAAATATTGCTTTAAATCTTTGATCATGTCTGATAGCCGTCAGTGCAGGCATATGCATGGCTTTTCTTAAAAATCTATTTCCCTTTTTTGATATCCTGGGTTTTCCTTTTACCGATGTTCCTGATTGTTTTTCTTTAATATCTAATCCTGCATAGCTGGTTAATTGACTTTTATTTCTGATTAATTCAAAGCCATTGGTTTCCGCTAGCACCGTAGCTGCTGTTAATACGCCAATTCCTGTTATTGAACAAAGAAGCTTGATGAAATCCTTTACTACAGCATCTTTGCCAATCAATGCGGCAAGCTCGACATTGATCTCTTGTTCCTGTTTGTTGAGTAAGTCTATTCTTTTCTTTATCCGCTCAATGGATGATTTATGAGGCTCGGCTTCTGCATTCTCTGCATGAAGTTGATTTTTAGTCATTGTCCGCTCTGTCATGATCTGGTCGCGCTCCCGGGTCAATTGTTTCATCTTTTTGTAGATAGGTATTGGTTTTTCCCACTTATCTAAATTTCGTTCTAATCCGAATTGCGCAATGGCTTGCGAAGCGGTTTTATCAGTTACCGTCTTTACCTCAAGGGTACGGACATAATTACTTATTTTGTTTGGAACAACGATGGAAACTTCCAAATCCTGATCCCTTAAATAATAAGCCAGTGACTCGTGATAAACACCCGTAGCTTCCATTACATACCGAACCGCAATGGTCGGCTCTACCAGCTTTTGTACAAATTCGATCATCGCTTTAAAGCCGTCGGCTGTATTCTTAAATGACCTGGTAGCATAAAGATCCGGTACCCAATCATCATGCATCCTTGCTAAACAAACTACTAATTCTTTTTGAGCAACATCAATCCCTAAAACCTGCTTAATGACTTTTTTCACAAATTTATTTTTAACGGTGAAATAAAAAATAAAGTGAAAATCTCTCTTCGTTTTGTCTCCTGGTTGGATATTGTGGATATAAAGCATGCCTTATTCCTTACATTCTGTTCAAACTCGAAGAGATAAAAAGATTGAGGCCGTTGTCTGATAGTGTGCATACTGTAATAGTTGCCAAGCGGTCAGTGTGCTCTCAATCTTTTTCACTTTATTACATTAAATTTATCGCTAACTTAATTGTTTAAAAGAACTCTTTTTATTGCTTTTGCAAACATAGGAGCTGTCAGCAGGAAGCTGTCAGCAGGAAGCTTCTATGCATTGATCTGCTGAAAAGCTGGTACCTATTATTCTGAACGTAAGCTTTTAACCGGGTTTACAATAGCTGCTTTGATGGCTTGAAAACTTATAGTAATAATTGTTATTAAAGAAGCCGCCAATGCAGTCCCTACAAAGATCCATAAGCTTATAGCACTGCGGTAAGCAAAGCCTTCCAGCCATTTATTCATGACTAACCACGCGAAAGGCGTAGCAATGATAAAAGCAATCAGCACCAGTTTTAAAAAATCTTTTGATAGCAGCGAGAGAATGCCGGCAACGGTAGCTCCTAGTATTTTCCTGATACCTATTTCTTTGGTTCTTTGTTCTGCTGTAAAAGTTGCGAGTCCAAACAATCCAAGACATGCAACGAAAATAGTAAGTCCGGCAAAAATGGCCAGTATGAACCCCGTTGTTTGTTCCGACTGGTAGGTGTTTTTGAAACGCTCATCCAGGAATGAATATGCAAAGGGTGCATCTGAATTTAATTCTTTCCAGCGTTTGTTCATGGTAGATAGTAAGCCGGGAAGGTCTTTGGTTTTAGTCTTTACAATCAAGGTGCCGCCGTCTTTTCCCAAAACCATAACAAGCGGAGATATCAATTCATGCAATGATTTAAAATGAAAATCTTTCACAACCCCTATTACGCGCAACGATTTATTCTTATTATTTTTA
>JAYSXR010000042.1:0-5990 GCA_043717145.1 Chitinophagaceae bacterium
GGAATGATGGTACCCCATACATTGAGCACCATCGCTTTTTTCATACCATCAATATTCATTGAAAAAATATCCGCACTAGGTTGCAATACTCCTTCAGGAATATTACCCCCTGCACCATTTACCAACCCATCAATGGTTCCGTATTTTTCGAGGATGCAATCTCTTGCTTTTATCAGTTCGGCTTCTTCTAAAACATCTGCAACTACGGAGAAAGCTTTACCGCCATTGGCAATAATTGCATCTGTCCTTTGTTTGCCTATTTCGGCATTGCGCCCCATAATAACGGCAATACCGCCAGCATTGGCAATACCTTTTACAAATGACCCACCTAAAACACCTGTTCCACCGGTTACAATAACCACTTTATCTTTTAAAGAGAATAAATCATTGGAGTCCATACGCAATTGGAATTAGCAGTGAATTTGGCCTTTTTTTGTTAGCAGGCAACAAGTACTGCTATATTAATTTACGAAAACGATGTAGGTTATCTCGATCTCTCCGACTGTATGAATATTCTTAAATACTTGTACTAAATTATTGCGGGATCATCTCCACCCTTTTAATAGTCGCTATCGCCACTAAAAAATCTTTCCGTTTCTTGATAAAAACAAGTGAATCTCCTTTTTGTTTTTGTATCACGCCCTCTACAATCACCTCTTCATTCATCCCAAATACTTTTAAAGGTGTTTTGTGGTCAATAAAATAAGTGTATGCAGATTCAGCGTGATTGTTAACAGTAGCGGAGGGATTGGTTACCCCTTTCCCGCTCTTGGTCGTAATTACAATCACACCAAACATTCCACGCGAACCATAGGCGGTTTGAGAAGCCGCATCTTTTAAAACGCTAACCCCTTCAATATCCTGTGGGTTAAGAGAGCCTATATTACTTGCACTATTATAAACAGTACCATCTACCACAAATATTGGCTGGCCCTGGGCAGTCAAACTACCAGTACCCCTTACAGTGATGCTTCCTCCGCCTGTACTGCTATTAGTCTTAACATCCAAACCGGGCACGTCCTTAAGCATTTCATAAATGGTTTTATAAGAACCTTGCGGGAGACTGGCAGATTTTGCCTGCGCAAAAGCGTTCCCAGAAATAAATACAAAAAAACTACTGAGAAATAATACGCTTATCTGTTTGATAGTTTTCATATTTTACCTTTTATTGGCTAATTTTTGTGCCTGTGTGGTAGTATAATATTTGGCCAGCATATTTGGCACTTCCCATGCAGGCATGGTATGGTTTGATAAATAATCAAGGTATTTTTCTGTAACACGGGCGAAATGTGATTCATGGCCCTCTTTGAAAGATTCAGGTATAGTTATTTCCCAACCCTTATCATTTTTCTTTACTGAGACCCCTTTGTATCGTTGTGCAATTTTTTCAATAACCGCCAGCAATTCTTTCTCATAAGCAATAGTATGTATCAGCGGCTCTATATATAAAGTAGGTTTATATTGCTGTTCCGCAGCTTGACGTATAATCAGGTTGGCTTTGGTACCGCGCATAATAGAGTAATGCGTATCCCCTGTTCCACCCGGCGCTTTGTAATTCCATATTACAGAAACTTTGGCATGTATACCTTTTAACGTATAATTAATCTCACCATTGGACATCACTTTAATATTATTTTTATCATCACTGTATTTCTCCAGGTAAGCAGGAATAACAGGTACTTTAGTTAACTCCGTAAACTGGTCTTTACTAATGGTCGTTGACCAATGTTTGGCAGATGTTAACCTGATATCTTTTGTATAATCTAATGTTTCACCGGGAAAACATTCCCATTGTACAAGATCTACAAGGTGAGTAGTTACATCTACAATGCCTTCACCTTCCTGTTCAATATCTAGGAACCAGGCGGGCCTTGTTAAGACCGAGCCTGAAACATACTTGTAAAAATGATGCACGCTTTCTTTGGTAACCGCGGGTTCTGCTTCCGTACCTTTTTGTAACGATCCAAACAGGGTGGGCTGCATAGATAATACCCTTTGCAGGACGGTTGTGATCTCATAGCGTTCTGTCATGATATCATACAACAATAGTTTATTTTTTTTAGCGATTTCAAAAGCCTGTTTCAGGTGGCTAAACCCTTTTTCATTAATCACCATAGGTTTATCAGAAAACACATTGAACCCCGACTGTATGGATTTTAAAATATAATCGGTTTTCAACTGGTTATTGCCTGCCAGTACCACTACATTACCTTTTTTTTCTGTCAACATTTTAGATAGGTAATCATCGCCTTCATATACCACCTCTTTCCAATTGGTTGGTGCGGTTGTGGCAGTATTATACCCTTTTATTTTTGCCAGGTGCTGATCAAGGTCAGCTCCTTTCTTTGCGTATACATATACTGTTGGCGATATCTGCCGATACATTGATTTCTGAACCAGTGCCGCATGAAAATGGCCAGGATCCAACGTTATCAATTTTACCGGTTCCTGGGCATTTACAATTCCTATCCCAATGCCCGCCCCCATCAACAAAAAAAAACTGCTCATATGTTTACATTTTAAAAAATATCATCGTTAATGCCTGGATCAATAATTATTAATTATTTAAACCAACCCCTTCACTTCATACGGAAATCGATGTGGCCTGTTCAACATACTATTGGCTTCATCATCATTAAGAAATCTTTCATTTATAGGATCCCAATACACTTTTCTTTTCAACTTCATTACCACATGGTGTATTAAACAGGTAGAGCAGGAACGATGACCCACTTCAACAGGTGATATGGGTTGCTTGCGCGAACGGATACAATCCAGCCAGTTACCATGTTGTTCATCACTCCGGTATAAATTAATTTCGTTTTCACCAATTACCGATGTGATGATCTTATTGTTACTTGCTGATAAAGCTTTTGTATTTGCATCGCTTAATACCGGATCACTCGCACTCGCCCTGTAATTGCCACGGGTAACAAATATCCATCCTTCTGTTCCTTCAAATTTGATACCATTGGGCAGTTCATTGCTGATGATCATCTTTACACCATTCGCATACATTCCTTCTGTCTGAAACAGTCCGTGCACGTTCCACAATCCTTTCTTTGGAAAATCTGCTCTACCTGAAACTTCCAAAGGGCCGGTATATTCTGTATCCATGGCCCAGTGCGCACAATCTACATGGTGGGCACCCCAGCCGGTTATCATACCTGCACCAAACTGCTCGCAGCGCAACCAGCCGGGACGTCCATAATCATTTTGCGGATGAACCCTTTTTTCAGTGTAGTATATATAAGGTGTTGAACCCAACCATGCTTCATAATTTAAATTGGCAGGTATTGGCATTTCTGGTTCTTCGTCACCAGCTGGATCACCTGGTAAACCTACAGACACTGTTTTTAAAGTACCTATTCTTCCGTTGCGCACCAGTTCTGCCGCATAACGGAATTGTGTAGATGATCTTTGCTGGCTGCCTATCTGCAATATCCTACCCGTGCAGTGAACAGCATTACTCAATGCGCGTCCATCAGCAATTGTTAATGAAGCGGGCTTTTGCAGGTACACATCTTTACCTGCTTCAACTGCATGGATACCTAAATAAGCATGAGAGTGGTCTGGCGTGCTTATCAATACACCATCAATATCTTTATTTAACAATAATTCACGATGGTCGCTGTACATAGTTACCCCATCGTATGGCTTACCTGCTTTTTTACTGTAAAAATCATTTACATATTTCTTTCCGTTCTCAAGCCGTTTACTATCTAAGTCACATACTGCCATAATTCTTGCATGGTCATACTTGAGTGTTTCTGCCATATCATGGTCCCGTGAAATCCGGCCTACCCCGATAGCAGCAATATTCAGTTTATTGCTTGGCGCACTTTTACCAAAAACAGATGCGGGTACAATGGTAGGGAACCCTGTCATAGCAATGGAAGTAGCGATACCACCTTTTAAACTTGCTTTCACAAAATCTCTTCGGTTGAACGGTTTTTTTTCAGACATGCGATTAATTTTTTAGTGCGTCGTCTTTGTTAACGGCGTGGGCGTTTGAATAATTAATGCCTTTGTTTTGATTGGCCACGAACTTAATTCCCTGCAACAAATGATTTTTATAAACAGGGTCCTGGTAACTTTCCTTACTATGGCCGAGTGTTGTGATCCATATATTACCGCCTTCAAAATTCTGGTACCATACGGCAGGATAATAATCTGCAAAAGACCCTGCATTTTTAAGAATCAGGTCTGCTTGGTCTATTTGTAAACTATGCAGGTCATGCACCATCAATACTTTCATACCGGGATACAGTTCTTTACCAAAATAACATTCATCTTCCCTTTCCCAAACAGCAGGTATACCTTTCATGGAAGGATGTGTGGGATCAATATTCTTTATACTGAATTTCTGCTCTTTTGCATGCCAGGAAAATGTTTCGCCAATCATCATCTTGAACCATTTCCAGTTGCGTTCAGTACCGGTTACGGAATGAACGCCTACGAAACCGCCCCCCGCTTCTATATATCTTCTAAAAGCCAGGCGTTGCTCATCAGTATGAAATACATCATTATTGGTACTGGTAAAGATAATGAGTGCATACTTTTTTAGGTTGTTTTCGTTAAACACAGCAGGATCATCGGAAACATCTGCTTTAAAATTATTAGCTGCTGCTAATTCTTTGATACTTATCACTGCGAAAGCTATATTATCATGCACATAACCCTTCCCATTTTTGGTGTACACAAGTACCTGGCTGTTTTTTAATTTATCACTTTCCCTTGGTTCACTCAAAATAGTGGCTTGAGTAGCGCTATTTAACTGATTTATCTGCACAAACAAGGGTTTTTTGACCATAGCCAGCGAAAAAAAGTTAGATGATGGAAATATGGTATACGAAATAGCTATAGAAGGGGAGGAAATACCAAATAATAGGCATATAAAAAAAGAAAAAATATTCTGTTTCATAAGGCAAGCATTTAGTCTAAAGGCAAATCTAATTTACTGCTAACTAATTGGCTAATAGCTTTATTTTACGAAAACCTTTTCGTAGAAAAAGGAGAAGAAGTTTTTGCTTATTGGCTTAAAGTTCTAAAACTATTTTAATTTAACAAACATTTAATAGCTGTTAAACAACACGAGAAACGATTGCTGGTGTGCAGTTATTATCATTCTAAATCAATTCTGGCCGTATGAAAAAAAACACCAAAACTCTCCATGCCCCTACGGGAGGCGTACTCCGTTCTGTATGCTTTCTACTATTTCTGGGCTCCTTTGCCTTAACTGCGCAGGCGCGAAGAACAGAGAACCATTTATTTTCGGCACTAAACATGCCCCCCGCAACAATTTCCGGTAAGGTAACTGATGGTAAAAACGCACCTCTAGAAGGTGTAAGCGTTTTTATAAAGGGCACTAACAAAGGCGTTGTAACAGATGCGCAAGGTGCTTTTACCATTAAAAACGTTCCTGAAAATGGAATTCTGGTTTTTACTTCAACAGGATTCGCATCTAAAGAAGTTGCCGTTAAAAACGGAGCTGCTATGACAGTAGCCTTAACCGAACAGGTATCGGGTCTAAATGATGTGGTTGTAATTGGATATGGCACACAAAGTAAAAAAGATTTAACCGGAGCCGTTGCACAAATAAAAGCCTCCCGGTTGGAAAATGAAAATCCAAGATCGGTACAAGATATGTTAAGAGGCAATGCACCCGGATTAGATGTTGGTTTTGACCCCGGGACCAAAGGCGCAGGTTCAAGTTTACAGATTAGGGGTAAAGGTACCTTAACAGCCAGCTCAGATCCTTTGATAGTATTGGATGGGGTTATTTATCCCGGAACAATGGCCGATATTAATCCCAATGATATTGCCACTATCGATATCTTGAAAGATGCCAGCTCTGCAGCCGTATTTGGAGCAAGGTCGGCAAACGGTGTTATACTTATTTCAACAAAAAAAGGTAAGGTGGGAAAACCGGTAATTACTGTTAACAGTAATCTAGGTATCAATAAAGTGGCAAAACAACCCCATTTATT
>JAYSXR010000043.1:0-2040 GCA_043717145.1 Chitinophagaceae bacterium
AATATTCAATCCCGCTCTTACTGTGCGGTGCTGGAAAGCATCATCTAAAATAATAACCTGCAGATTGGGTACATCCTGTAACAAATGTGGGATACCTACAATCCTTTCTTCGCAGGAGGCCACTGCAATATTGGGGAACTTACTGTGAAACTGCATGGGCTCATCACCAATCTCCAGTGCTGTAGTAGAGGTGTTAGCCAATGCGTACCCTTTTGTTCTTCTTTTATAACCCCTGCTCAGTGTGCCTACTTTTAACCTGGGTTTGAGCAAGTTGATCAGGTATTCTACCATGGGTGATTTGCCCGTTCCGCCGACTGCCAGGTTACCCACGCAGATCAATGGAAAATTAAATTCGGCGGATTTTAAATAGTTATTATCGAAAAGCCGGTTACGAATAAAAATGATAAAGCCATAGATAACCGCTATCGGTAACAATAAAACACGGAAAGATTTCAGGAATATCGTGTTAAAATTCATAGTTGTTTTGCGGGGTGATACAGTACGTTAAAGGTACATCAAATTGCCCGGTGTCGGTTATTTGATCAACCGGCTCAAAATAAGAGAAGCCTATCTTAATAATATCTTCTCTGCAGTTGGCGAGGTATCGGTCGTAGAATCCTTTTCCATAACCCACCCTATGGCCTTTTATATCGAAAGCTAGTAAAGGTACCAATATAAGATCTACCTTTTTTGGGTGCACCACACTCCCTTCTTTGGGCTCCGTTATTCCCCAGGTATTGGTATGATATTCCGTGTGTTCATTAATGGCCAAAGCCGTCATTTGATTTGACGAAGTATCCGTTACCGGGTAGCAAATAACCAGTCTGGGAACCTTATGCCTCAGATAGCCTGAAAACAAATGTGTATTTGGTTCGGCCTGATTACTTAATGGCCAATAGGACAATACCGTCTGGATGGCTGAATAATTGAGTTGCTGAAACTGAAGTAAGAGCAGATCATCCAATTTCAACAGTTCCCTGGAATGAAGTTCAGCACGTTTGGTTTTATATAATTGCCGAAGCGCTTGTTTTGTCATGTTATGTAGTCAGTTTCTTCTGCAGTGATCTTTGCAAACCTACAGCTTGTGACCGAACCGATGGGCGATCTACCACCGCTAATTTTGGAATTGAGCCTATGAATGGATAGCCGCTCCAATGAACGATTTCGTTTTCATACTGCATATAGTCATCATTAAAAATCCATCCCAACACATCTATCCCTTTACTTCTGCAATAAGCGGCGGTGAGTAAGGAATGATTAATACTGCCAAGATAATTCCTGCTCACAATTATCAGTTTTGCCTGTAATTGAATAATAAGATCAGCCACCATTAACCCGTCTGCCAATGGAACCAATAATCCCCCTGCCCCTTCTATAATCAGCTGCTTTGGTTTTGCTGACTCCATAATCTTTATTGCTGCCTGAAGGATAGCTTTTGGATCAATCGTAACTCGGTCGTTCCTTGCAGCAATATGTGGTGAGGCAGGCGTTTTCAGTTTATACAATTCGGGGTGCACTACCGAATCTGTATTGGTAAGAAGCGCTTTCACAAATTGTGCATCTGTACCCCCTTCTAACCCCGCCTGAACTGGTTTCCAGTAATCGGCGCCTAAAGCTTCTGTGATGATTGCTGAGACAAGGGTTTTGCCAACATCTGTTCCAATGCCTGTTATGAATATGGGGCGACACATAGGGTATTATTAAAATAAGAATGAACCATTAATTATTTTCTCCGTGTACCTGCGTTTTCTCTGTCCATTTATGTTGAAAATAAATACCGGGTGCCTTTTTAATACAGAAAGTTTATTCATTTACAAAGAAAGAAAATAAAGTACTACCATAATTGCGTTCGAAGCTAAACCCCGGAAATTTCTGGTATTGGTTTCGTGGTGTATGTTCCAATATGAAGAAGCCGGCTTTGTTGATTACTTGCCGGTTTACAATGATTTTAGGTAATTCATCAATACTTCCCAGTGCATAAGGCGGACCGGCAAATATAAAATCGAATGTTTCTGTACAGGTATTCAGGTATGCAAATAC
>JAYSXR010000044.1:0-5982 GCA_043717145.1 Chitinophagaceae bacterium
ATTGTTGTTTTCCATTGTCTGTGTTTTAAAGTTAATTACTTAACTCTTGACACAGTTTATTTTACACTCTCCTTGCAAATGCATACATCCAAACGTTTATTATTGATTCAAAATGAGTTGGTTTTGATTCTTTCCAAGTGTCTTTAATACCCGTGTTCTTTTCAAAATTTTGTAATTCCTCATGTGTATTACTTGTTTCAATTGTTTGCCCTTTCATAATATTTGTATAAAAAGAACAAGCAAAAAATAACGAACAAGTTGTATCTAACCCGAAAAAGTCATTTTAATTTTTTCCCACAACCCCGGCCTGCTATCCCAAAGCTTTTTGATCATGTTTGCTTTCTGTACTTTATCGGCTTTAATATACCGCTGAAAAGCTTTTTCTGTTTTATGTCCGCTGATGGTCATAATTAAATCGCTGGGTGTTTCAGCTAATTACTAATAGATACAAAAAGAACGGCGGCAGGTATGTGATCTAATCAAGGCATATTTAGGCCAAACTTCCTCGGTAATGGTATTACCTGGCTTATGGGTTATTTTAACCTGCGCAGCAATGCCAGCCAGTTTACACACGTCTTTGATGTATGCATTAAAATTAGGGTTGCTTACCTGTGGCATTTGCATATTGTATTGGCTTTGTTGCATGAATAAAAATCAAATCAAAGTACCCTATCCCTTTTTGCTTGTCAGGGTACTTTGATACTTATTGGTTTACTCGTTTGCGTGAAGCACTGAAATAATACAATAAAAAACAACGTGTAAAATGATAAATTTCTATACATCAAGTAAAAATGAGTAAGTGCTTGTCACGCTGTGTAAAGTGATCAGACTTCGTCCGGTCCGCTTAATTTTTATCTAAAACCCATGCCTAGCAAGGGTTTAATTTTTTAGGTTCATTTCCTCGGTCCGCAGAATATTCTTCGCATATTTTCGACCTATCTCGTGAAATCCAATGATATCAATGACACCAGCCTAATTTTCCTCTTCTATTTCACACATTTTTTATGACCTATTTCAGGGTGCATTTGGGGATACCAAAATTCGATGAAAATTTGGTATCCAAGATCTTCTGTAGGGCAGTCTTGTATTGAGTTCTGTATATATAGCAATAATAACACAACTAATTTCTTAGCATATTTTTTACATCGAATTAGGAGACATTATGAAAACCAAAATAAGTGTTCATTTCATTGAAAAGAAATCAAGGGAAAATTCTCACAAGTTATTACCCATCTACTTAAGGGCTATTATTAACAAAAAAAGGTAAGCATCCCACCGATAGCCTATAGTAAAGTTGCCGAGAACATTTGAATTTTGCAAAAAGATACAATATGCAAAACAGGAAAGAGCAACGCGCCCAAATGATGGTGATGATTACAGATTGACAAGGCAGTGGATTAAAACAGAGAGATTATTGAGTTGCTAATAAAGTGGCTTATCATGTAATCCATTATTGGTATAGAGTGTATAGAGCCAATAAAACAGTAACTGGATCTTTTGTACCGGTGAAAGTTACCACTGCTGCAAGTAAGGAACAAATAAGCATTGTTGGGGTTAGTGGTATAGGGGTTCAGATTCCACTTTCGGAGCGTTCACCTAACGTGAACGATACAAATTTATGAACGAAACAAATATTATAAGTAAGGCACTGGAAAGATTGACTTTTAACTTGGTTGCTGCCTGCTTTTTCCACTCCTTCATCAGGGCAGCGGGAGGCCAATAACCTGATCCTATCATTTTTGGTCAGGTATTCTAGCCGTTGTTTGATGAGGGAATCGTGCTGTGTGTCGGCCAGTTCGTTGACCCAGATATTAGTATCGATCAGGAAATAAAGGGGCATGGAGTCACCGTTTGATGAAGATGATAAAGATAACAAATTGGAATAAGCCCTGAAGTTTATCCGTCTTCAATGATTTGCGAACTATCCATATTTGGCCTTTGTTAATATTTCATATCCGTACAGGGACTTAAAGAGTGCTTGTAAGGATATGTAACAGTCTATTTCTTTATCCTTCGATCTCATAAACTATCCTGTATGCCTGCTGCATACCTGCAATTTCTTCATCTGTTAACTTGTCAAACATTTCCCGTCTGCGTTTGGGGAATACTCCCTTGTTCTGATGCAGGAAAATCAACATCCTGTTTATATCCTTGTCCGGCATATCCACGATCTTTTGTATTTCTTTTTTCGCTTCATCATAACGAAACAGAAATAATAATTCGTCCGGCATATCTTCTTTCAATGTTGCGTGAATAGTTTCTGCTAGGTAGGTGGTCTGTGGTGTCAGATCGGGATAGCGATAATACCCCTTCACCTCATCCGCATTATTTACCGTTACTTCCCCCTCCTCGCTCATAGAAAATTTGATGCGTTGCATAAGTGGTTTAGAATAGGTTTCCAGTATCTGATTATATGCTTTGATATTATTCAGCATGTGTGCAGAAACAGGGATGATCACACCTTCCGGCACCACGCCGTCGTGTACTAATATATCATGGATTATAAACCTATGCAGCCTTCCGTTCCCATCTTCAAAAGGGTGTATAAAAACAAAACCAAAAGCAACCATAGCCGCCCGTACAATCGTTTCGGTGCTGATTGTTTTTTCAGCCGCATTCTGCAGTCCGGCCATCATCGTTTTGACTATGCCAGGAGGCGGGCATATATAATGAACAAGCGCTTGGTAATTAGGTAAGGATTCCCCAACATAGTTCTGAAAGTCGCGGAAGTCTCCGGCTGCAAACCTTGGATCCACTATGTTATTCTGCAGCATCACCAGGTTATCCTTAGACAGGACTTCTTCTGTAGGTCTGGACCCGGCGCGGTTCAGTAAGGATATGAACCTTTCCATCCGGTCGGGTGACGGTTTTTCATTTTCGATCTCGTAAGAGGACCGGGTTTCTTTTGTATATAAATATGCCGCGGCGCGCCGGAAAATATCTTCAGGGAATTCGTTTTTCAGTCCTTCGATACTTTGCCTGATATCTTTGGTCAGCAGGTCTGAAAGCGTTTTGGTCCTTCGTATAACCGGGCAGAAATCCGTTGTGCCCAAAAGATTATTATTGATCCGCCAGCGGCTGTTCTTTACCACTTTACCGATGACGTACCGCTCCGGTTCCAGCAGATCGGTATAATTACCTCCAACCTCTTTTTCCAGCACCAGTTTCTTGCCCGTTAAAAATTCATAGAGGAACCCGATCTTACGTGAGTAGCGTCCGCTGGGTGTGATTGCCAGAAACGCATTAATCTCGGCTACATCGATGTGTGTAAATACAGCTGCCAGAAAATCGAGGTTCAGGTCATCATATTTTAGCGCAAACTCGATGTGCAGTATGGGAGTATCGTCTTTAACTGCATACCTGGGTCCATATACCTGGTCGATATTGCCTTTGGAAGTCAGTTCTATGGATTCGTTGCTGCTGATATAGGAGCTGTGTGTAAAGGAATAATTGATGAGGCCATAATTGGCTTTCAGCCATTCATTTCCTGCGGGATTTTTTGCCATAGGGTGATATATTTACTGTAAAATTGATATGAGGTACTATAAAACTGATAATTTCCGGTAATTAATACTGTAAAACGAATTAATTGTAAATACTGTAAAAGTGATACAACTTACTGTAAAATTGATAAAATATTAATTTTTTACTGTAAAATACATATTCAATACTATATAATTGATAATTTATGATATATTTTACTGTAAAATGAATATCTATTCAAGATCTTGCAGACGAGCTGGTAGGAACCTATCGTTCTTCGGTCCGCAAAAACAACTGCGAGAGTTGGTAAAAGGGTAAAAAGGATAAATGGCTGATGGCTTCATCAGTGAGTTTGATCTAGATAAAAACACCTTCGCGCTGCGTAATCAAGGGTTCAAAAGTTTTGAAATTTTTCCAGGCCCCGGTAAAAACTGAAGGAATGAGGATCCTATGCTTTTGGGAAATGCCATCCTTGGGCAGTTTGGTTTCCAACACCACGAAAAAGGACCTGTGGCTTGAGGATTTTACCAGCATATAAATACCTTCCGACAGAGGTGAATAGTTTAAGACGAAAGGTAATTAAAGTATATTGTAAAATTTTACCTACCCCCAATATATACATTGTGTATCACTAGTAACCGACTAAAGTTAAGTCAAAAGGGGTAAAAAAAGTAGGCCCCAATAAGGAGCCTACGATGTTGTAGATTTGTTTTACAAAGAACGAAAAAACAACATGAGTAAAAATACAGAACTTCAATTAGTCGGTCAGCCGATTTTCAGCCAAGTACTAAAATTGATTGATAAGTGAGAGTTTAATAAGTTGGTAAAGGCACATAATAGTGATCGTTATTACAAATCGTTCAGGAGCTGGGATCATTTGGTAACGATGCTCTTTGGAATATTAAGTAGTTGTGATAGTATGGCTGAGACCTGTGAGGGACTAATGGGAATGCGTGGCAAACTGAACCATATGAACCTTAAAAAGGCGTTCGTCAAGCGTTCGGCAGGCGCTGGGCTAAGGAACCGGGATAACGTATTTTTTGAGGCACTGTATTATCAGTTAATTACCCGTTATAAGTCATTTTTGTCGGTCAGCCGATTGGAAGGAGTGAGTATAAAAGAATTGTATATTATAGATTCTACCACCACAAGGTTGTTTAGTGATATACTGGAAGGTGTAGGTCGCAACCCTATAGGGGATGGCAGGAAAAAGGGAGGCTTAAAAGTACATATGTTGATAGATGCGGTATAGTCAGTTGGTAGGTTTATGCGGATAACGGAAGCAAAAACACATGATAAACACTTCTTGAAAGACATACAGGTGCCGCAATGTAGCATGTTGGTCTTTGATAAAGCCTACTATTATTATCAGCAGTTTGAAAAGTGGACTAAGGATGATGTTTATTTTGTTACTCGGCAAAAAACAAATGCTGTATATGAGGTAATCAAAAAAATATCCTCAAGGCAGATTAAAAAGGATACCGCCTTGGCATTGCGTGAAGAACTGATTGAGATTAGTTATAAAATAGGAAAAGAAAAAAAGATATTGAAATTGAGAAAGGTCAGTTACCAGGATGAAATGAATGTATGACGGTTGGGCCCAAAGGCGAGTCATAATTAATTGGTAGGTTTCATTTCGTCTATTGTCCTCTGGGGTGTCAATGCTTTGGTTACCTTTTCGACAATTAGATCTTTACGTAAAGAGAAATGGCTCTTTTGTTTTATATCCTGTGATGAAGCGCCAACACTCACCATATAATTTCCCGCTTCTGCTATCCACTGCTCACTATCGGTGTCAAAAGAAGCCAGATCACGAGGTTTAATTTCGAAAATAATCGTTTGCGACTCGCCGGGTTGCAATAGGCGCGTTTTGGCAAAGCCCTTAAGTTCTAACGCGGGCTTGTCCATTTTTTTTGCTGGAGCATTTAAGTAGAGTTGCACAATTTCTTTTCCGGCTACCTTGCCTTTATTTGTAATAGATACGGTAGCTATAATTTTATCTTTAAAGGATGTGGCGCCCAATTTAAAATTAGAATAACTGAACGTAGTGTAAGATAATCCGTAACCAAACTCGTAAGTGGGGCTGATTTTAAAAGTATTGTAATACCGATATCCCACATAAATACCTTCTTCGTAAGTTACTTCAGCAGGCACTTTTCTTCTAAAACCTTCGCCAGATGCCTGGTCTGGAAATTCTTTCCCGGGAAAATTTTTTGCAGATGGCACATCCTTATAGTCAGTTGGAAATGTAGTGGCTAGCTTTCCTGAAGGGGTGACTTTACCTGTTAACACATCTGTAATGGCATTTCCGCCTTCGATACCCGGTTGCCAGGCGAGCAAAATAGCATCCGCGTCGTCACGCCAACTGGCGATCTCAATGACTCCGCCAATATTTAAAACGACCACTACTTTTTTGCCCTTTGTATGAAATGCTGTTGAAACGTTTTTTATAAGAATCTTTTCAGCGGAAGATAGATAGTAATCATTTTCTAATTTACG
>JAYSXR010000045.1:0-5923 GCA_043717145.1 Chitinophagaceae bacterium
AGGCACTCTTTCCGCAAATGAGAAGATAACTGCAAAAGGGTTGTTTGCTGCCAACAAAATATGGAACGATGCACTCGATAAGATAAGTGACCAGGCACAGAATAAATTTGATGACTTGCTTGCGACTGTGTTTCAGAATGATTTAGCGAATGCAACCAAGACTATACTTGGTGGAGATGTAAAAGACCCTGACAATAGTGATAATGATACCGCACCTGTTAAGCGTGAATATTTCTTAGAAATTTTCCTGCCTTTTCTCCGCGATAAATTGAAAGAGGCCTTTCTAACCGATATACTGGCCGGAGCCGTAGGTATGGAAAGTGATACAACGGCAGCATTGATCACCGGCATATTGAAAGGGGTATCCACAAAAACGCTATTGACGATTTTGAAAAATGCGAATCAACTGGTGACAGCAACTGGCTGGAAAGGTTACCTCGTTCCTTTGGCTGATGATGACTATTTGTTTGAAGTAAAAGATAGTAAGAAACCATTCTCCGTATTACTTGATAGCAAGAATATTCTGGATGAAAAGTTTATGCTCACGAAAGAACTTTTCATCAGTGTTTCACAAAAACTAAAGGCAGGTCAACCTTATCTGTTAGAAATTTCAGGTCTAACTTCTGATCTGGCTGACCTTAATTGGAGCACAGCTGTTCTTCCGAAGTCACCACTTACCAGGGAGGTGTTGTTGCCCATGGGCGCTGTGGATGCAGTGGAAGAAGGATTCGTAAAATTATTCAAGACGGCCATTATTATAAATGCCTTTTCATTAACAGCAAACGAACTGATATGGCTGCAGGAGAAGGGTGTTAATTTCGATAAGCTCGATTTTAATGCCATTAGTTTACAACATGTTGTCCGTATTGCTGCATTTGCACATCTTCGCAATGGATTACCTGCATCAGATCTTACCCTGATTGATTTCTTTAAATGGGTGGATACAGCGGCACCCGCAACGATCCCAAGTGAACAGATCGCCTTATTGCTTTCAAGAAAAAAAGAGGAGGTTGATACACTGATTGCACAATCGCATTTCAACCTGTTAGCGCCTAACGATTTCTCAGATGAAATAAACTTATTGAAATTACTCGATGCATTCTTCGTATACGATAAGATCAACATGAAAATAGACTTGCTGTTTGACTGGGCTAAACCCATTTCTCAGTTTGGTATTTGCCAGACTATTGCCGAAATAATCCGGAAATCCATCCAGGCACGTTATAAACAGGAGGATTGGGAGCAGGTAATTAAGCCATTAAATGATCAATTGCGTGAACATCAAAAATGGGCACTGATCAACTATTTGTTGGTAAAGCCCGACCTGATTGACTGGGGAGTAGTCGACGCAGATAGCTTATTTGAATTTTTCCTGATTGATGTGCAGATGGATGCCTGTATGCAAACGTCAAGGCTGAAACAAGCCATATCTTCCGTACAACTTTTTGTACAGCGGTGCTTTTTAGGGGAGGAAGAATCCAGGGGTGTACCCAATAATGTGTTGAACCGTGAACGTTGGAAGTGGATGTCACGTAATCCTTTGTGGGTAGCCAACCGGAAAGTTTTTCTTTACCCGGAAAACTGGATAGAAGGACGTCTGCGTGATGATAAAAGTTCGTTTTATAAAGAGCTTGAAAGTGAATTGTTACAAAAAGACATTCAACCACAAAATGTTAGGGATGCCTTGCAATCTTACCTCTACAAAGTTGATGAAGTTGCAAATATGGAGGTAGTAGGTTTGTATATTGAAATGGTTATTGATACAAAAGGCTCTGAAACTAACATTCCTTTTAAAGTACATGTCTTTGGACGCACAAGGAACTTATCTCCTGCATTTTATTACAGGTATTTCAATGTATCAGAAGGCAATTGGTATGCATGGGAAAAAATACAGGTTGATATTCCGAGTTACGATGTAGGAAATTTACCAATTAGCATTCGAATACAAAACGCCCGCCGTGTTGTTAACTCAGTTACAACTTTTAAAATTATTTTTGATGGCGTAATTGAAAATTTCGCGGGTTCACAAGAAAACGTAAGCAGTCAAATTATTGCGAATAATAATGATTACCCACACATGCTAGATTTAGATGAGAAGACCAGAGAAGACTTTATGCGAAATGTGTCATTCCCGTTAGATAAATTAAATGGAATTGCTGTTGGAGATTTAGTTAACATTAAAATTCCCTTTTTACCTGCCGAAGATGCACTTACAGGTTTATTTATAGGTGAATTAACCAGAAATACAGATACGAACGGCTGTTACCTGATTCCGGTTGTTTGGAAATCGCGGTTATTAATCTTTTTTCCTCAGATTAAAAAAAAGACAAAACCAGCACCCTCAGGCGGAAGTGTACAAGGTTCTTTTGGACGACCAATTGACTATTATGAAATAAAAATGGCTTGGAGCGAATACAGGAATGGCAAATGGACACAAAAGCAGGTCAGTAAAGATTTTATGATTTCTGGCGGAATAGGCAATTGCGTAGGAATTGAATTCTTCAAATTTGTACCCATCGTTAACAACGATTTTATTGTTATAAATGTAGATACACAACTTGATGATGATGGAATTTATGTTGCCGCTTTTAATTTTGATGGGAATAGTCTGGAAATAAAAGATCAAGTTTCTACTGAAGCGCCGATGATGTCCTATTTTAATAAAATAAAAACTTTTGCACCAATAAAAAACAGCAAGATATTTTCTTGGCAAATGATCAATATTAAGCTAGCCAATAAAAGCATCTATTTCGAAAATACAGATGAAAAAGAATTAGTCCGTGGGCTCTCTCCTTCAAGCAATTTCTTTAACCCTTACACTCGAGATCTTTCAGGCAAGATAAATTTAGATGAATTTGATGATTTCTTCAAGTATAACCAAACCATTACAGATAAGACAGATGCATTTGGCGGAAATGGCATAAACAGTTACAATGAACTAAACCGCCCCTACTCTTTATACAACTGGGAACTATTTTTTCATGTACCCTTTCAAATTGCGAATGAACTGAGTGCCAACCAGCATTTTGAAGAAGCCATGAAATGGTATCATTACATCTTCGACCCAACGGCGCCCGGCACAGATCCAAAGCGGTGCTGGAAGTTTCTTCCATTTAAAGAAATAGACACCACCAACATCCTTAATAATTTATTCGATTCTTTACAACCGAATACGCCAGACCAAAAAATCAGCCAGTGGCGGGATAAACCATTTCAGCCACACATGATTGCCCGCGGCCGCCCTGCGGCCTACATGAAAAATGTGGTGATGAAATATATTGACAACCTACTGGCATGGGGCGATTATTTGTTCAGGCAGGATACACTGGAAACCGTCAACTATGCGACGCAATTATATGTACTTGCAGCGCACTTGGCACCTGTTATCGAGCTGATTCCCAAACAAGGCAAAATAAAGCCTCAAACTTACATTTCCTTGCTAAGCAAATGGGATGCTTTCGGAAATGCTAAGGTTGAAATGGAATTGTTGGCGCCATTCAGTCAACAAATAACACAATCATTTGGAATAGTAGGCAGCGGCCCAGAGGTAGCTACCGCAAATTTGTTTGGATTTGCCTCCTCGATGTATTTCTGTATTCCCAATAATCCAAAATTACAGGGTTACCGTGATCTTATTGCCGACCGTTTGTACAAAATAAGGCACTGCGAAAACATTGATGGTGTATATAGGATGCTGCCACTATGGGATCCTCCCATTGACCCTGCTTTGCTCGTTGCAGCAACAGCCCAAGGATTGAGCCTTGACAGCGTACTGAATGATATTAATTCGGCACTTCCTAATTACCGTTTTATTTATTTATTGCAAAAAGCTATCGATTTATGCAATGAAGTAAAATCGCTGGGCAATCAGTTATTATCTGTCTTTGAAAAAGGAGATGCCGAAGCGGTGTCTGTGATGCGTGCAGGGCACGAAACCGCAATGCATAATTTAGTGATGGAGGTAAAGAAAATGCAGGTAGAAGAAGCTAACAGCGCACTGGAAGGATTGCAGCAAAACAGGATGACCACGGAATACCGGCTGCGGCACTATTTGCAAATGATGGGCGAAGATTTGGCTAAGATACCGAAAGCTGGTGCAGCATTCTCAGAATTAGCTGATCCCGTAGTGATGACTTTTATAGAAAGCGGACTAAGGTTAATTGCAGACGAAAAAGAGGAAATGGACAAGGCTGGGTTGGCACAAGCCATGCAACTGATGTGTAGTGTCCCCGAAGCATTGTCGGGAGTTTTGCACCTGGTACCGGATCAACTAGCATTTGATCTAGTTGGATTTATTAAAGAAGGGGGAACTCATTTAGGCCCGGCAGCTAAAGCGGCTGGAGGAGTTTTACAGGTATTATCATCCTTTTTTTCCTTTCAATCTACCAGTGCCCAACGTAAAGCAGGCTTTCGGCGTCAGTTGCAGGACAGAATTTTACAAGCGAATCTTGCCGGTTATGAGTGTATGCAAATTGATAAGCAAATAACCAGTCAGCAAATACGAATAAGTATATCCAACCAGGAGATTAATAACCAGCAGAAAATGATTGATCATTCTGCAGAAATGGAAGAATTTATAAAAAATAAGTATACCAATGAGGAGTTGTATAAATGGATGAAGGGACAGTTAAAAACAGTTTACCGTCAAGTTTATGATCTTGCTTTTGATTGGGCTAAAAAAGCGGAGCGTGTATTTTGTTTTGAAAGGGGATTGACCAACACTTTGTTTTTTCAGGGTGGTTATTGGGATGCATCTCATGATGGTTTGCTGTCGGGTGAAAAGTTATTTCTCGGTTTAAAAAAACTTGAAGCTGCCTATCATGAAAACCGGGGACATGACTTTGAAGTGGTCAAGCCTATTTCCCTGCAATTGTTGAATCCTTTAGCCCTTATTGAATTGAGGGAAACCGGCAAGTGTGAATTCAATGTCCCTGAAATATTATTTGACATGGATTTTCCGGGTCATTATATGCGAAGAATCAAATCCATAGCTTTATCCATTCCATGCATAGCCGGACCCTACACCAGCGTGAATGCTTCACTACGTTTGAAAAAACACTCGTATAGGAAGAGTTCTTTGGCAACCAGCAAAGACGATTATCCGAGGAAAACAGACGGCGATGACGAACGGTTCTTAAGCGCTCTTATTCCAATTGACTCCATAGCTACCAGTACTGGCCAGCGGGACACCGGCGTATTTGAATTAAATTTTAAGGATGAACGATACATGCCCTTTGAAGGGGCCGGGACTATCAGTGAATGGCAATTGGAATTGCCTTCATTCAGGCAGTTCAAATATGAAACGATATCTGATATCATTATCCATATGAATTATACTTCAAAGGAAGGGGGTGATAAGTTAAAGAAGCCAGCACACGAAGCTTTATTAAAATACATAAAAGATGTGGAGGAGCTCAGTCGGCGCGAAGGCTTATTTGCCATGTTCGATATAAAAAATGATTTCCCGAATGAGTGGTATAAAGCATTACTGACCCCACTGGTTGCCGGAAGTAGTGGCAGAATAATGGAGCTCGGCAATTTGAAGGACAGATTACCCTTTTACACTAAGAATGGGAAAGGTATTACCGGAAAAGATGTCTATTTGGTCATCGACAAATCCTTTAAAATCACTGATGTGGAAATAGTACATTCAAAGAAGGTATTGACCGGAATGGGAGGTCCTGAAAAGATAGGCAATGATCTGCTCATACATTGCTTGAGTGATCTGAGTTTATCGATGAACAACCCAACAGATTTATGGAGTTTAAAATTTGCGAACAACGCCACTGAGCCGCAAAGAATGTGGATGGTGTTTAGGTATGAAATACAATAACGTGAATTTGGGATAAGGCAGTAAAATACGTCGCTACGAAGTCTTATAAATGAATACGAGCATCCTTGAGATGCATCAATAAATACGGAT
>JAYSXR010000046.1:0-2010 GCA_043717145.1 Chitinophagaceae bacterium
CTTGTAGTGGTGGTTTTACCATTGGTGCCTGTTACAGCAATAATAGGAATGCGACCGGCACTGCCTTTTGGAAACAACATGTCAATTACCGGCTCCGCAACGTTCCGGCCAATTCCTACAGCCGGATCGATGTGCATGCGGAATCCCGGCGCTGCATTTACTTCAAGCACAGCACCGCCACTGTCACTGATGGGCAACCGGAGGTCGGGTGCCATAATATCAATACCACAAATATCCAGACCAATAATTTTTGAGATGCGTTCGCACATAAAAATGTTGGCTGGATGCACCTGGTCTGTCACATCTTCAGAAGTGCCACCGGTGGAAAGGTTGGCAGTAGGTTTTAATAATACCAGCTCGCCTTTTGGCGGAATGGTATCCAGTGTGTAACCTTTTTCATCCAGCATCTGCTGGCTAAAATTATCCAGTTTAATGGAGGTCAATACTTTCTCATGGCCATAACCACGCCGGGGATCTTTGTTGGTTTCATCTACCAGCCATTGTATGTTGTGTTCACCATCACCGTTAACAGCAGCCGGAGTTCGAAGGGCAGCGCAGATAAATTTATTGTTTATCACCAGCACCCTGAAATCGAAACCGGTAATAAAGCGTTCGCAGATAATGCTGCGTCCGTATACCTGTGCATCTGCCAGGGCTTTCACCGCCATTGCCCAATCAATAATATTGGTAGTGGCTCCTTTGCCATGGTTGCCATCTATTGGTTTTAATACCAGTGGGTAACCCAATCTTTCAACGGCATCTTTTAATCCTTCCTCACTTCTTATAACCACTCCTTTGGGAACAGGTATTTCTGCAGCACCCAGTAGGTTTTTTGTTTCTTCTTTATCGCAGGCAATATCTACTGCAATATTGCTGGTAGTGCTGGCAATAGTAGCCCTGATTCTTTTTTGATGAATGCCATAACCCAACTGTACCAAACTGTATTTGTTCAGCCGAATAAAAGGAATATTTCTTTTAGCAGCTTCATCTACAATACAACCCGTGCTTGGTCCAAGGCGGGTATCTTCTCTTATCTCCCTTAATTGCATGATATCGTTCCGTAGATCATATGTTACTCCATCGGCCAGTGCCTGTGTAACCCTTACGGCAGCCTTAGCTGCATACACACCGGCATCTTCTTCCATATAACTAAAAACAACATAGTATTCACCTTCTTTTCCAGTGCCACGGGTACGGCCAAAACCTGTATCCATCCCGGCAAGTGTTTGCATTTCGAGCGCCACATGTTCAATCACATGCCCCATCCAGGTACCTTCTTCCCCCCGCTCAAAAAAGCCACCGGGTGTACCCACGCTGCAACGATGCTCAAACATACCCGGGAACATTGCGGCAAGCCTGTCTTTAAAACCGGGTATCAGGTTGGTAGGGCGTTGCTCCATGTCTTCAAGGTCAAGCTTCATTTGTATCAGTTTGTTGCGGCGAACGCTCCAGTAGTTGGGGCCCCTCATTATTTTTATTTCTGCAATCTTCATTCAACAATAGTTTTTGGTTAAAAGTGTTTTATAATTTTTTGTCCGGGCTAAGAAGCAAAGTGGAACTTCATGGGCGTCGCACACTTCTACATTTATTTTTTATGGCAGCTTTTAGGTTCTGGTTGGGTTCATTTTATTAACACACAGTTTTTACAAACGGGTCAAATAAACAAATAAAACCGTCGTTATCTCCTTAAAATAAATGTGTAAATCGGAAGTTAATAAAAAAACGGTAGCATAAAAAATACAAACTGCAATCAAAGCCTGTTTTAGTCAATTACTTTACATTTGCAACACCCACTACATTAAACAGTAAAAAAAATGTGGAGCAGTTAAGAAATATTTTACTGTCATCAAAACAAAATGTTCATGCAGCAACCCAGGGGAAAATTGATTGCTATTGGCGGTGCCGAAGATAAAGGTACTGTGCCCGAAAAAGGCGAGTTACAAAAACTGAGCAATCTTAATTTTATTGAGTTAGGTATTTTAAATCGCATTGTAAACGAAAGTGGTGGCC
>JAYSXR010000047.1:0-2009 GCA_043717145.1 Chitinophagaceae bacterium
GGCCCTGTGCAAACGGATCCCTTTTTGAACAGTATCCGGGTAATCAAATTGTTTTTTGCCCTTTACAAAATCACTGATCATATTACCCACGAGAATATCGGGGTTATGAAAAGAAAGATAGGCATGGGCGAGGTAGTTCATTTTTGCGTGCTGCGTTGTAAAAGATTAATTGTGAGCCATGAGTGTTTTCTATTTCTAGTTCATTGTTTGTGTTTTTATAACAAATAATTTCCTATAACCACTCACTCCTCACGATTTATGGTCTCCTTCTTATCTTACCTGCTCTTTTATCCAACTCCCTATTATCGTTAAAGTAGCCGTATCAAAAGTCTCATCCAATGTCAGGTATTCACTCACGCTTCCACACGCTTTGCAGTGCTGGAAAAGATGGTTTACGCCGGGTACTTCATAGGTTCTGTAAAGGGTGTTTTTGTTTTTAGTGAAAATGGTTTTAATGGCAGCCAAGTTGGCTTTAGAATCTACCTGTTCATCTTTTTCTCCATTCAAAGCAAATACGGGGATCTTTAATTTTTGCAGGTCCTTTGCAATATTATAGGTTAAAAAGAAACGCCACCAGGGCCTTTCAAAGTCACGAAATCCATCAGATATTAATTTGATCACTTCTTCATCTGTTCCGTGAATCAGTACTTTTAGTGTAGAATCGGGTTGTTTCTCTTTCCAATTCATAAAAGCATTCCTTGTATATACGGTGATATCTTTTCCCTGGTCTACATCCAATTTACCTCTTTGGTCATCTAATTTTCTCGCAAGCATTTTATTATATAATTGTCCGTAAGCATTCCTATCATGTGCACTCAAATTAGCCATCGGTTTTTCTACTGCCTGAAAATACATGGTTTGTATTCCGCCGATGGCTGGGCCGGCAAGCATTATAATAAATGCTACATCTTTAGAGCGGGCTGCAACATATGGTGCAATCATACCGCCTTCACTATGGCCAATCAATCCAATCTTGGTGGTATCTATATCGCTTCTTGTTTTCAGGTAATTGATTCCCGCCATCACATCCGTTGCAAAATCTGCTGAAGTAGATCCCCTGAAATCACCTGTGCTTTTTCCCATACCCCTGTCATCAACCCGCAAAACAGCAATGCCTTGTTTGGTTAAATAATCGGCAATTACCCAGAATGGTTTATGCATGCCAATGCTTTCATCACGATCCTGCGGACCGCTGCCGGTGATCATGAGTACCACGGGAAATTTATTTCCGTTCATAGGTTTTGTAAATGTTCCGGCAAGATGGTTTTTTTGAACCGTATTCTCATAGCCCACTTCTTCTATTGTATAGCTAAATGGTGGCTTTGGTGTTTGTGGCTTAATTTGTGTAGCAGGGGTTTTAGGAAGTTCTGCATCACTTACTCTTTTCAAATCTATTGCCATACTGCCCGGCCTTTGAGTATACACACCAGTAATCAAGTCTTTACCATTCCATTTTCCTTTGTAACCGCCTTTCACCAGTTCAATACCAATTAAGAGACTGTCGTTTAGAACAGTAACGCTGCTGCAGCTTAAACCAAATGCATTTTGGTCGGGACTGTCAAATTTTGCCGAATAGGTTTCTCCTGATTTGGTTACATGAAAAATGAGCCGCAGATTTTTTCCGCCGGCCGGTATCAAACCCTGCCAGTTACCGGTAATATCCTGCGCAATACTTATGATGCCAGAGAATAAAAATATAAAGGCAATTAAAAAACTTTTCATAAATACAAATTATTGATGATTTTTATAATAACGATATGAATAAATGGTAGGGATAATGGTGATGGCAATCATAATGCCAATGAACACAATAAAACCGGCTTTAACGGGCAGTAATAATGTAGCAATGGTGATTACCAATCCGCCACTTACCCAGAGTTTGCCAACCAGCTGGTGTGTTTTTCGCCAATTATCTTCATTCTCCAAGGTCCAGGGAAGCCGGAAACCCACAAAATAATTGGGTTTGATACTGTGCATATAATTGCCGAGCACCAGAAAAAGTAATCCTA
>JAYSXR010000048.1:0-5895 GCA_043717145.1 Chitinophagaceae bacterium
TTTGCGCAGGTACGGTAAAAATTCCAGTCTTTCTTGGTTTCATGCGTAAGCAGGTGGGCTACAGCCTGTATGGCCGTATCAATATCATTTGCCAATAAATAACCGTGCTGATAACCAATAGTAGACGGTGATCCCTCAAGATGCACATAGATCCATCCGTTTTTGTTTTCGCGTGATGCTTTGTCAAGGCGTGTGTCTTTCTGCGTGCTTTTGCAGGTGTATAGCAGGCTGATTAGAGAAAAAAGGCAAATGGATTTGCAGGTGGTTTTCATGATATACATGTTTTGGTAAATTTGATTTTTATTTATCGGCCCTGTTTATTTACGCCCGCTAAGTTTAGTCATTCACATCTGTAATTATAAACCCTTTGAGGCTGTAGGTGGAAATAACTGTTTTGGCGGAGTACACTAATTTAATGCCTGGTGAAAAGGTTTCTTTTTCAAGGAATTTCATGGCATGTCCGCAAGCAGTAAATTTTGCACCGGCCACCACGGCAAAAGAAATACCCATGGTCGCAAAGCAAATAATAAACAAGAGGATAAATCTCATTAGGTTATTTTTAAGGCATAAGATAACTAAAGAATTTGAAAATTTGAAAACGGGGTAGTTCGAAAATAAAGCGGCTTTGCGCATCATTACATAGCCAGCATAACGGACACATAATGACACATGGCTGCTGCCAGTACAAAAATGTGCCATATGGCATGCGTAAACTGATATATCCCACAGATAAAAAAAGTTCACCTGCCAGGTACAGGCCCCCAACAATACAAATAAATACCATTACCTGTGAAGGCAAATAGTCGAAGAACCTTTGGCCGCCCGCTATCACTAGCATACCCATAAATACCTAAATGATCGTTGAGAGTATCTCGAACCTTCCGGTAAAATGGATCTTGAAATAAATGCTTATAAAGGTTAGTCTCATAAGTATAGACAGCAGGTTGGTGCCAAAAGCATTATTCATATACACCAGCAGAAAAAGGGTATAGGTGCCGCTGATCAGAAAAAAAATGCTGGTATGATCTATTTTTTAAAACCCTTTTTGTAGATGCTTCACGAAAAGGTGATAAATAGTTGAGGCGGTAAACAACAATAAAAAACAAAAACCCATAAATTTTACTACCTACAATGACCGGTGTATTGCCGTTGTTGATGGCAATACACCCATAACAACCGGAAGGCAACTGATGCCGAAGAGCATGCCAAAACCATGAATAAACCTATTAACGATTTCCTCTTGCCGGCTATAGTTGCTCATGGGATGTTAATTCTCAAACCAAATATCCGAAGAATTGTTCAGCGTATCCAATGAGTCACGAAACTTAACAGTTGCCCCGTTCTGCCAATCAGTTGCTCGGCTCTGCCGGGAGACTAATATTCACGGCCCCGGTCAAATACCGGTTTATTAGAGATCAAATAGGATACATAACACAATATCATCCCCAAAATCCCGCCACTAAGCCTTACTTTTGCCGCCGAAAAACAGCGCAAATAAAATGATCAGTGCAAGAAATATAACCCTTGCGTATGGCAAAAGGGTATTGTTTGATGAAGTAAATATCAATTTCATCAAAGGCAATTGTTATGGCGTAATTGGTGCCAACGGTGCGGGTAAATCAACTTTTTTAAAGATACTAAGTGGCGAAATTGAGCCTAACAAGGGAAATGTTGAAATATCTCCCGGCGAACGTATGGCCGTACTAAAACAGAACCAGTTTGAATTTGATGAATGTACAGTATTGAATACGGTACTGATGGGCCATAAACGCTTATGGAATGTGATGCACGAACGGGATGCCATTTATGCCAAAGCCGATTTTACGGAAGAAGACGGTATGAAAGCCGGCGAACTGGAAGGCGAATTTGGTGAAATGGGTGGTTATGAAGCGGAAAGCAATGCCGGCAGCCTGTTAAGCAGTCTGGGTGTTAAGGAAGAAATGCACCAGGTACTTATGAAAAATATTCCAAGTACTTTTAAAGTAAGGGTATTGCTGGCACAGGCATTATTCGGAAACCCGGATATCCTTTTACTGGATGAGCCTACCAATGGCCTTGATATTGAAACCATTGGCTGGCTCGAGAATTTCCTGGCCGATTATGAGAATATTGTATTGGTGGTTAGTCACGACCGACACTTTTTAGACACCATTTGCACGCACGTAGCGGATGTGGACAGATCAAAAATTAAAACCTTTACCGGTAACTATACTTTCTGGTACGAATCATCGCAATTGATCAGCCGACAGATTAATGATAAGAATAAGAAGAACGAAGAAAAACGCAAGGACCTGTTGGATTTTATTGCCCGTTTCTCGGCGAATGCTTCTAAAAGTAAACAGGCCACCTCTAGAAAGAAGGCCTTGGAAAAATTAACCATTGAAGAGATCGAACCATCTAACAGGAAATATCCCGGAATCATTTTCCAGCCACAGCGCGAAGTAGGAAACCAGATATTGAATGTAGAACACCTAAGCAAAAGTGTGAATGGCCGGAAGCTGTTCGATAAACTGAATTTCAGCATCAACAAAGGGGAGAAGATCGCATTTTTAAGCCGCGATCCGCTGGCGGTTACCAGTTTCTTCGAGATCATTACCGATAATATGAAGGCCGATACCGGTAAGTTTGAATGGGGTACAACCATTACCAAAGCCTATCTGCCGCAGGAGAACCAGGAATTTTTTACTGAGGGGTTAACATTGATGGATTGGTTACGCCAATATGTACCCCCACATGTAACTGATGCCGATGAACCTTTTATCCGCGGATTTTTGGGTAAGATGTTATTTAGTGGGGATGATATCCAGAAGAAAACAAATGTATTAAGCGGGGGAGAAAAAGTGCGTTGCATGGTTAGCCGTATGATGTTGCAGAACCCCAACCTGGTTATCCTGGATCAACCTACCAATCACCTCGACCTGGAAAGTATCCAGAGCTTTAATGAAGGCTGTCAGACTTTCCCCGGTGTGGTATTGATTACCTCGCATGACCATACGTTTATGCAAACCGTTGCCAACCGTATTATAGAGATAACCCCTAAAGGAATCATTGACCGTTTAATGACCTTTGATGAATACATGGAAGACAACCGCGTAAAGGAATTACGGGAAGAATTGTATAGCTAAGTATTTTAAACACGTATTTAACGCAAGCCACCGAAAAGGTGGCTTTTGTTTTGTCAGTTGTGTGTAAAATCAGGAATGTATCTATAATTAAACTACCGCTTTTGTATGTTGGTTCGAAAGGTGAGTAAAAATTATATAGCCTTTTTGATACGGGAACAAACTTATCCTGCATCAATCCTAAGTTTGCCAATGGTTTAGGTAACGTGGATAATCTTGGTCGCACAAGGCGGATTGCAACGGCAAACGAAGGGCATTTTATAAAAGTGACGCAAGTGATGAGATTAGATTTTTACACAAACGATTTTTAACTGAGCGATGAATTTCAGGTGGTTCCCGATTTAAGTGAAGAAGCCATTATAGGCGCTGCTACTTTACAGTAATGGCGCATTAAAATAGATTTTGACCATGATACCGTGCATGCAGACCCCAAAGTTGCTACTAGGCAATTGATATAGTTTTCAAAAAAATTAACAGAGCCACCTACAGCGACTCTGGTAATTTTTAATTTAACCTGGGAACATTGGTTAAACTGCCAAAAAACAAAGCGTTCAAAAAAAGTTTATTAGTACCATACCAGGCCCCCCTGAAATTCGGGTCATCTGAAAACAAAATTAAACGGCCATCCCCTTCCTGTGCCACAATAATGGCGGCTGAATTCTTTATTTTTTTGGCAGATAAAGGATGTAAATAACCGCCAATCAAGGGATTGTCCGTATACTGCGCAACCGTACTGTATGGGTTGATGCTTGGTGCAAGGTATGTTTGGGCATTCCGGTACACAGAAACTTTCCGGTTAGTAAATCCAAATCCAATTGGATGTGTGGTATCAAGATCAACCTGGAAAATAGATCCGCCCAAACTTTTAGATCCTTCATTGTCTGCAGCGATATCAAAATTAATTCTTGGTGCACTAGCCGTTTTTGCTGTGTCTGTTGCTGGAATTAATTTCTCTTTTGTCATGCCCTGCTTTATGGCCCATTCTGTTCCTGTTTTTATCGTAATCAATGTGCCGCCATTCTGAACCCATGCTTTGATCCTGTCGGCGGTTGGTTTATCAATTAATGAATAATTACCTGATACCATCACAAGGGTATTGTACCGCTCGAGCTTTATCCGTCCCAAAGTGAGTAAGTCTATTTTGGTAATGGGCATCCCTAAACGCTCATCCAGTAAATGCCAGATTTCACCTGCTTCGGTGGCGGCAACCCCGGTACCAATAAGCATTGCAGCTTTTACAGGTACCATTGTTTGAATAAGGCTGCTGCCCAGGTCAATGCCCTCTGTACTAAAGGATGTTGACAAGCAATGAATGGTAACCAACGATGACTGACTTGTATTAGAAACCAGTGTGAACAAAGAATCGGAAGATATATTTTGCCTGTTTACAGGTATTGAGATACTTCCATAACCGAATTTTTTTGGTTTACCTTCAACAGCAAGGGTAAAGGGTTTGAAAGCAGTTTGTACAATGGCCCCGCCTTTTTGTAATTCATAAATGGCTTTATGTGCGTTATAATCTGTTAACTCAAAAACATACGCATAATTACTTCTTTGCACTAATGGAACTTTTCTTTCCGGAAGCATATTGATCCTGCTTCCCTTTGTGAAGGAGCTTTTTAATTCTGCATACGGTAACCCATAAGAATGGATGAGGCTCCAGGTAGAGGCATCATAAAAAGTGCTGTCTGTATAAGGGATGCCTTTTTCGAATATGGATTTTATCATGATGTAATTAGCCTGTTCTACCGGTACGATATATGTTTTCGCGGCCTCAAATGTCTTGCCATCCGCATTGGTGGTTTGTTCGTTTTGATACACTTCAATTTCATGCATCAGCAACATGTTTACAAATGCCCGGGTTCTGGTTTCATCTTTCGTATCACCAAACAGGTATGCCTTGATCGCACTTTTTCTTGCCTGGTCAGCTGCTGCTTTATAAAACTCCTTACGCAGCGTAAGCAGGGATGTTTTTTCTGCCAATGATGCCCGTATTGTAGCTATCGACATGGTAAAGTGATTGCGGATGGTAAAAGCAAATGTGAGCGGGATAGTACTGGTTTCCTGCACATGCCCACGGCTGCTTGCCTGCTCAAACAAAAAACCGGCTCCGCCATAAAAATTAATATAACTGCTGCCATAGCCGGGATAAAGTTTATCGTATGCTTCTTTAGTAAAGTACATAGATCCGATCTTATTCATTGCATCGGCGAAATATTCCGCATACTTTGGATAGAGGGTATTGTACAAATAATCGGGTACAACCGGATTATTACTGCTGTATTTTCCGGGATCAAAATAATGCGTCGCATTGGTTCCCTGCTCATGATGATCGGTTTGTACATAAGGCCTCCATTCATGAAAAAACCTGATACGGTTTCTTGTTTCCGGAAAAGTTCCCAGGAACCAGTCACGGTTCAGGTCAAACCAGTAATGATTGAACCGGCCGCCGGGCCATATCTCATTATGTTCACGGTCTGCCGGATCTGCTACTGCAGGATCACCTTTATGCATATTGGCCCAATGGGTATGCCTGTCGCGGCCATCGGGATTGATATTTGGATCCATCAGGATCACCATTTCATTCAGCCATTTTTTGGTTTCATCGCTTTCGCTCGCCGTTAAATAATAGGCAGTTAACAACGCAGCTTCACTGCTTGAGGGCTCATTGCCATGTACATTGTATCCAAGGTGAATAACCAGGGGAATAGACGCTGTATTGCCTGTTAACTGGCCGGCAAGGTGCGCTTTTCTTATTTCTTCCAAACGGGTA
>JAYSXR010000049.1:0-1997 GCA_043717145.1 Chitinophagaceae bacterium
CTAAATTTAACGGATCGTCTGTATTTGCGTGTATGTGAAAAAAATCCCTGACATGATCCAGCGCCATAATGACCATTACTATACCACGCAGGATATCGATGGATTCAATTCTTTTTCGGTTATTGGTTAAGGTTGATTGCATACTGATTATTTTAAAATTTGCTTTATTTATACCCTATAAGATCATTTTTAAGTGTATTACTTTATTGCCTTTACTTTAAACTTACTGCTTAAATTTTCTCACAAAAAAATTAGCTACTGCACCGTACACCGTTACCGCATTCTCCCATTTCATCCAATGGTGGCTATCATCTGCAATCATGATGGTTTCGTAGGGCACATGTTGCTTTTCCAACCGGTTAATTAAATCAACACTTTCATTAAACCCTACGTTTCTGTCGTCATCAGCATGGATAATTAACACAGGTGATTTCCATGTATTGATGTAAGGAACGGGGGAGGAGAGCCAGGCTGTTTTGATGGCTTTATCAAGGTCAGGGGCTTTCTCATATTTATCAGCATAAGCAGTAAGTAAACCGCTACGGGAAGCCCAGTCATGTACGCCGTGAATATCAACACCGGCAGCAAAAAGTTTAGAATCTTTCGCCAGTGCCATGGCTGTTAAATAACCTCCGTAAGAACCACCGTAAATACCAATTTTAGTAGCATCAACAAAGGATTGCTTGCGCAGCCATTCACCGGCAGCTTTAATATCAAGGTATTCTGAAGCACCCGCCGGGCCTGCATTTTTGGGTTGATGAAACTCATAACCATATCCAATGCCGAGCCTGTAATTTACTGAGAGCACCACAAAACCGAGGCTCGCCAGGTATTGGTTGCTTGCATAGGCATTGCTGTAATAATCAGAGTAGTGCCAGCCCAATAACATTTGCCTTGGCGGGCCACCATGTACATACACAATAGCCGGTTTTTTGCTGGCACCACCAGCAGGCAAAAACAAATCCGCATGCACCGTAACACCATCAGCCGATTTAAAAATTACCTGTGTGGGTGTTACCAGTTTATCTTTTGGAAAATTCGCTTGTGTTATTGCTTCTCCCAATAATTGAACAGTATTGTTACCACCACTTAATTGCAAAATGGCGGGCAAAGGCGGTTGTTGTGCAGTGGCACTGATGAAGGCAATCGTATTATTATCATTGATTAAAACAGGCGCCCATTCAAGGCCGCTGCCATTTGTCAGCACCTGCATATCTGCCTTATCAACGCTTACTTTTGCAGCATGCCTCCTTTCAATATCCAGTTTGTCGTTACCGGTGTTGGTGCTAAACGTAAGTAATTTTTTATCTGCACTTAATGTGATATGTTCGCACATAAAACTGCCCGGCGTTAGCAACGTTTCTTTACCGCCACCGGCTGCAATGGAGTACAGGTGCGGCCATCCATCCTGGTAAGATAAAAATACGATCCTGTCACTCGCAGCCCAGTGCAGATTGTAACCACCATCTGTCGTGGGTACAGAGCCACGCAATGTTGCAGGAGCTTTCCATAACAGTGTTTCTTTGCCGGTGGCAACATCGGCAGTATAAATACTCCAGGGAATATGTTTTTTCACCAACAATGAATCAGGTGCCCCGCCTGCTCCGGGCCTTCTTACAAAAACAATATTTTTACCATCGGGCGACCAATGTGGTACATTATCAAAACAAAAAGAAGGAGCAATCCATCGGATGGGTGTAGTGGCATTGGTGTAAATGCCAATGATGGAATGATCTGTACGGCTGGCAACAAATAACAGCAAACTATCACCTGCAGTATATTCCAGCGAACCAACAGTGCCTCTTGTGGTAAACAGATTTTTGGCAGCAGTTACATTATCAATGGATGCAGCCCAAACTTGTCCTGCTTTTATAAAAGCAACGGTTTTGCTATCCGGCGAAATAACAGGCGCATCGCCTTCTGATAAATATTTAGTTTCTCCTCCATCAAAAGGGATACTGCCTACCTGCACATTAAAGGGACTTACTTCAAATGCA
>JAYSXR010000050.1:0-17667 GCA_043717145.1 Chitinophagaceae bacterium
ACTGGAAGAGGCGGTATTTGCGCCGGTATTGGGATTGGCAATCTTATATACCAATCCTTTAAATTTCCTATTGGTATAGGCATCTACTTCTACTACAGCGGTATCGCCTAATTTTACTTTTGGTATATCGTTTTCACCTACATCAACCCTTACTTCGATACTGCGCATGTCTGCCACGCGCATCATTTCAGTACCTACATTAAAACTGTTACCTGCCACTCTCTCACCTTTTTTAACATTCATCAAACTGATCATGCCATCCATAGGAGATGTAATCACTGTACGGGAGAGATCTTTGTCTGCTTTTGATAATTGTGCCTGTGCATTTTGAATAGAGGCTTCACCACTTTTCAATCCTTCTCTCGCAGCAGTATAGGAAGCTTCTGCAGTGCGGTAATTTTGCTCTGCCTGCTCAAATTCTGAACGTGAAATCACTTTATCTGCCAATAATTTTTTTTGACGGTCGTAGATAACCTTCGCGTTATCCAGCATAGCTTTTAACCCTACCAGGCTCGCAGTAGAATTAGACAATTGTGCTTTGCTCTGGTTTACACCGGCCACCACCTGGTCGCGCTGTGTTAAATAAATATCTGCATAAATCCTTGCCAGTATCTGGCCTTTTCTAACGCTATCGCCTTCGCTTACGTTCAGTTGCACTATTTCGCCGCTGATATCCGGGCTTACTTTCACTTCAATTTCGGGATACACTTTACCGCTTGCATTCACCGTTTCTATAACTGTTCTTTGGGTAATTTTTTCAGAAGACACTTTTATACCTTCCTCTTTCCCAATCACACCTGCTTTTTTCAGGCCGATGACAACAGCAATAATCACGACTAATCCAATGATGATCCAGAGCAATTTCTTATTCATATAACGGATTTTCTTTTATGCGGTTAGCTCGTTTTATTAACCCAGCATTTTATAATTTATAATTTCAGGCCTTTGCCTTTATAAAATTCAAGCAGTTTCATCTTAAATACATAGTCGTATTGGTTACTCAGTTGCTGCACTTTCGACCGCAACAGGTTATTTTGAAGTGTAATCAGATCAAGCGAACTCAGCAATCCTGCTTCATAACGTTTGCTGCCAAAATCATACGCTTTTTGTGAGCTTCCAACTGTTTTCTTGCCGGCATTGAATTTTTGCAGGGCAGTTATGGCATTGGTGTAGGCTGTATAAATATTCTGATGCAGTGTTTGATCGCTTTGGGTTTTCTGCAATTCTGCAGATTTGAGGTTTAATTTGGATTGCTGGTACCCGATCCGCCCTTGGCCATTACTAAAAATGGGTATACTTACGCTGAGGCCAACGTTTTGTCCGAAATTATTATTCAATTGATTGCTCCATCCGTCCCATAACTGGCCAAAACCGCGGGTAGTTTGTGTTAACTTGTAAATGGGGCTCTGTAGGTAATAATTCACATTATTAAGTGTGATGATAGGCTCGGCCCCTGTAACCGGCGAATAACCCAGGAAACTGACCCCGGAGGTTGTTTTAAATGAATTGGAAAAGTTAGTAGAAAGGTTCCCGCCCAGTGTAATGGTAGGATACATGAGTGCTTTTGAGACCAGGAGATTTTTTTGGGAAGCTTTGATTCTGAATTCATTTGCTTTCTGTAAAGGTTGATTTGCCAGGGCCATTTGGTAAACTAATTCCGGTTGGAGGTCTGTGAAAGATTCGATAGGTATCTGGTCAACCAGGGGCGTTTCTATCCCAAAAAGTATATCGGTATCTAGGTTCAGCAATGCGCGCAATGCAAGCAGGTTTTGTTCGTAATTACCCTTTGCGGTATAATAGTTGCTGCTATCCGTTGCCAGTTGTGATTCTACTTCAGACAGGTTCAGTTCAGGCAATATTCCTGCATCTACTCTTTTTTTAGTAATATCAAACTGATTCTGCGTTTGTGCTATCTGCACATCAGCGATGGCTATCTGTTCTTTTGCCGCCAATACCTGTAAATAATAAGTGGCTACATTGAATGAAATATCACTTTTGGCTTTATCAACATCAGCCAAAGCCGCTTTGGCATTAAATTCTGCGTATTCCTTACTGTACTTTAAACGACCGTTATTATATAACTGCACACCGCCATTGATACCAAAGTTCTGGTAAAGGAACTGCGAGGTAGAAAATGTATTGGTGGTGGGATCAATAGAACGCCCAAAACGCACACCGGTTGAATTGCTTCCCGACACACTGGGATATACATTATACCTTGCCTGCTTTGCCTGCAAGACAGCTATTCTTGCCTGTACATCAGCCTGCTGAATGGAAATATTAAACTGTATGGCATGCTCAATACAATGGCGCAGGTCCCAGTTATCGGATGCTCTTTGTGCGTAAGAATGCAGCAGTATGGTAGAACATAGAAGGGTTAGAAGCTTCTTCATATATAACAAAAATAACGGTTTCCTTCCCACTTCCCTAAATTTTAGACAGGCGGAAAGGAATGGGAGCAAACCGTTAAAAAAATGATATAAAAGGCGATCTATGGCAATTAAAGCCACATACTGAGGGGTAATCGGTAAGCGGTTTATGCCGTTTTCAGGTCAATCTTATGGTTTCTCCCCTTCGGTTGCCTTCTTAGGGTTTTGTTTATTGATTTGCTTTGCCACAAAATAGATCACCATAAATGCAGCCAAAACTGCCAGTCCTACCAATGCTGTATCCGGCGTTTGGATGGCAATACTGACCCCAACAAAAACATAAGCCCCCATAAAAATGAGCGGCAACAATGGATATAATTTCATTTTATAAATACCCGTATTATCTAAATGTTTTGTGCGTTTGCGTAATACAAAAATCGTGGCGCTCGAGGCGACCATTCCGAAGCAATCTAAAAAAATGGTGAAGTTGAGTATTTTTTCAAAAGTCTGGGCGAAGAAAAGTATGATTATGCACATGGCTGCGAACACTGTTAGAGAAACTGTGAGCACTTCATTTTTCGGGTTTTGTTTGGAGAAAGCTTTGGGCAGCACCCCTTCCCCGCTCATGGCATACATAACCCTTGGGTTACTCATTAATAAAGCATTTACATACGCCAGTACCCCAAAAAATAAAAAGAAAGAAAATATATCCGCACCATTGTTACCGAAGGTTTTATTTATGACTACATACGCGATTTCCTTCTCACCTTTCATGCTATCAAATCCTACAATACAATAATAGCTTAGGTTTACCAACAAGTATAAACCAATGATGATAGCAATACCGATAAAAATACCACGTGGAATATTTTTAGCAGGCTTATCTACTTCATTCCCAAAATTGATTGTCTGCTGGTAGCCGCCATACGTAAAAGAAACAGCGATCAGACTGATGCCTAAACTTTGTATCCAGCTCATAGATGGTGCCGCAGGGGTAGTAACAACAGCAGCTGCCTGTGCAACCTCATGGTGTGGGAAAAAGAGTGCCAGTATCAATACCACGATCATACTAATCTTGATGAGCATTAAAATATTTTGCGCTCGGGAACTCATACGCAGACCCCTTAAATTGATCAGATAAAAAATAACAATGGCCCCGCAACTGATCAATGCTTTATCAATATCCGTCCATCCGAATTGTGGAAATAATTTGGTGATATACCCGCTGCCAATCAGCGCAACGCCACTTAAACTGGCGGCATTGCTGATTAGTATGATACAGTTAATGGCGAAAGCAATACTTGGGTGATACGCATACGAAAAAATTTTGTAATACCCTCCTGTAACCGGGTAACGGCTGCCGATTTCAGCATAGGTAAGTGCACCACACAAGGCAAAAAAACCACCCAGTAACCATGCAGTAAAATACACGGATGGTTCTATAGCATCTTTGGCACTAGTAGCAGCTGTTCGAAAGATACCCATGCCAATCACCAGTCCCACCACGATCATGGTAAAGCTGAATAAATTTAATTTTTGTTTTCCCTGCATAGCAATAGCGTAAGGGTTTAAATGTAGGAAAACTTATGGGAAATGGGGAAGGTGAGTAGTGAATCGTGAGAGGTGAGTATTTTTTATTCACCATGTCTTCACCGCCAACTAGCGAATCACGATCCACAAGTTTTCAACCACCCGTGTACAACTTGCCGATAATAAAACATTGGCTTATTGCCTTGGCAATTACATTTGCACCGTATTTGGTTCCTGCTTAAAGCGGGATTAAAAGGGAAGTCCGGTGCGATTCCGGCGCTATCCCCGTAGCTGTAAGCTCTTTTCGTAAATCGTTAGTCGTAAGTAGTGAAAATAATCTCACACTTTACGTCTCACCATTCACGATATGCCTGTTGAATCTTCAAACCACTGTTCCATAAAGGGATGGGAAGGTATTCAACAGAGAGCAAGCCAGAAGACCTGCCACATACAAACTGATTATTCACGGCTTTCGGGTGAAAAGCATGGAATTTAAACTGCTGCTGCAGCGGCAATTTATATTTCTCCGTTTTTTTATTTTCCTGGAAGTTCATTGTTCCATTTAAAAACAATAAAACAATGAGCAAAACATTAACGCTCCTGGCAGCACTGCTGATAACAGGCAGTGCCCTTGCACAAAAAGACACTATCCAAACAGGCATATTGGATGAAGTGGTGGTTACCGCCAACAAAACAGAACAGAAACAAAGTACTACCGGTAAGGTAATTACCGTAATTACCAAAGCACAGATTGAAAAAAGCACCGGCAAAACAGTAGCACAGTTACTGAATGAACAGGCAGGCATTACCATTAATGGCGCCCTTAGTAATACAGGTAGTGTTCAAACAGTATTCATGCGGGGTGGTGGGTCGGGCCGCACTTTAATACTGATGGACGGCATCCCGGTAAATGACCCATCACAGATTAACAATGATTTTGATCTGAATTTTTTTTCTATTAACGATGTAGAAAGGATTGAAATTTGTAAAGGTGCACAATCAACCCTATATGGAAGTGATGCCATTGCCGGCGTAATCAATATCATTACCACCAAAGAAAATATTACTAAGCCCATAAATATAAAAGCTACGGTAACTGCCGGCAGTTTTGGCACGCTTAAAACCAACGTCCAGTTTTATGGTAAAGCAGATAAATTTACCTATACTGCCCGTTATGCAAGGTTACAATCCAATGGTTTCTCTGCTGCATTTGACAGCACAGGTACCAAGAACTATGAGCGCGATTCTTATTTAGGCAATGTACTAAATGCTGCCCTGCAATACCATGCCGACAAAAAACTGGTAGTTAAAGCATTTACCCAATATAGCGAGTACAAAGCCGGAATTGATGCAAGTGCTTTCACTGACAAGGCCTTTTACGATATTAATAACAAAAACCATACATCAGGTGCTGGATTTGTTTTTAAAAACCAGTCATTGTCCTTAACAGGAAATTACCAGTTCACGAAACAACACCGGAATTATGATGACAATGCCTCCATAGGCGCCGCTGTTTTTTCTATGAATGATTATGATGCTGTTTCGCGATTTGCAGAATTATATACTTCAGTAAAGCTAGGTAACGGTTTTACTTTATTGGGTGGGACAGATTACCGCAATGGTTCGATGAATAACCAGTACCGTTCAGTAAGTTCTTTCGGCCCATATAATAGTAAATTCAATGATACCTCGATGAACCAGCAATCGGTTTATACCTCCCTGCATTTCAACAATACACATTTTTCTGTTGAGGCTGGTGGCAGGTTAACGAATCATTCCCGTTATGGAACACATTATACGTATACGTTCAACCCATCTTATACATTTGATGAACACTTCCGGATATTTGGAAGTATTGCCACAGGTTTTAAAGGACCATCTTTATATCAACTCTATTCCAGCAGCGGGAATATTGACCTGAAAGCGGAAGTCTCCACCAATTATGAAGCAGGCCTGCAACACACCTTTAAGAAATTTAGAGACAGAATTGTATTTTTTTACCGGCAAACAGACAATGGCATTGATTACAATTCCAACACTTTTAAATATTTTAATTATGTAAACCAGACAACAAGAGGAATTGAGTATGAGGTAAGTTTTCAACCAGCGGAACACCTTTCGCTGAGTGGCAACTACACTTTTATTACCGCACAGGAAACAACGCAGAGCCGCATTAATTTTAAAGACACCACGTATAATTATTCTTTGCGAAGGCCAACACATAGTGTAAACATTACCTCAGGCTACCAGTTTACAAAAGGGATGTATGCAAGTATCAATGGTAAATATGTAAGCAACCGCTATGATGTGGGTGGATATAAAAAAGCCGATGTTTTATTAGATAGCTATTTTTTACTCGGGGCTTATGCGGAATATAAGTTCAGTAACTGCCTTAAGCTATTTGCAGATGTACAGAATATCGGTAATGAAAAATTTTTTGAGGTGCGCGGTTATAATGCCATCCCATCTATGTTCAATATTGGAGCAACTTTTAATTGGTAATCTTTTTGCGCTATGCCCCAACACGAAACCAAAAAATGCGCACGGTGTACCCACGATTTCGAATGCAAGGTGGGTAATATCGCAGAATGCCAGTGTAACCGGGTAACCCTAACCTATGAAGAACGAGTATTCATAGAAGAAAAATATACCGATTGTTTATGCGGGGAGTACCTGCAAACGCTGCAATTTCAATACAGATTATACAGAAATCATATTTTCAGGTTTTAATATTTGCCCAGGTCAACACAGGTTGTTCTTTAAACATCTGCGTAACCTGTGGCAAACTATTTTATACCTGTGTGCATATAATTCGCGATAAATCATGTAATTCGTGCTATGGAGATTTATCTGATCAGGCACACCACCCCAGCAGTACCCAAAGGGATTTGTTACGGGCAAACTGATTTGGATGTTACAGAAACATTTAAGCAGGAAGTAACCAGTATTAAACCCTATCTCCCAGAAAATATTCAAACCGTTTACAGCAGTCCTTTACAGCGATGCAGAAAATTAGCCAATGCGCTCTTTCCACATCATCAATTAAACTTACATGATGATCTGATGGAGCTCAATTGCGGCGACTGGGAAATGCACCCTTGGGACGAAATACCCAAAGAAGAAATACAACCCTGGATGGATGATTTTGTAAACACACAGGTACCCAACGGAGAGAGTTATATACAAATGCATAAAAGAGTAAGTGTATGTTTTGAATGGATAAGCCGGCAAACCCATCCGGCGGTAATTGTAGCGCATGGTGGTGTATTGAGAAGTATCCTTTCACACATTACCAATACGCCACTCAGGGAATCTTTCGACGCATTTACCTGCCATTATGGATGTGTGGTGAAATTAATTTCAGAAGAAAATACTTTTCAACATGAGATGCTCTATAATATTTCATTGGCAGGGAAGGAATGGCACAGGCCAAGTAAATGAGAATTTTTAAGTAGTAAGTAAGTGACAAGCCGATTCCACCTATTACTGAAAACATTTATCTTTAGTAAAACGCATCTATGATCTTCCATCTGGATCAACTGCTGACGGTAACGTTTACTTTGTTTGCAGTAATTGATATTGTAGGCTCTGTTCCCTTGCTTATATCTTTGAAAGAAAAAATAGGTGGTATCCGTTCATTACAGGCTACGCTTGTATCGGGCGGTTTAATGATATTGTTTCTTTTTGCCGGTAAACCTTTCTTAAAAATATTGGGTCTCGACATCCGATCCTTCGCCGTTGGGGGTTCTGTAGTAATTTTTTTACTGGGATTAGAAATGGTATTGGGACATGAAATATTCAAGGGCGATAAGGATGCAAAATCGGGAAGTGTTGTTCCCATTGCCTTTCCCATTATTGCAGGCAGCGGTACACTCACCACTATTATGTCTTTAAAAGCCAATTTCGATGAAACCTATATCCTTGCAGGCATTATGATTAATTTAGTGGTCGTATACCTGGTATTAAAATCATTAAAACTAATTGAACGGTTATTGGGGCCGGCAGGTTTACTGGCGGTAAGAAAATTTTTTGGGGTGATATTATTAGCCATTGCGGTAAAAATATTCAGCAGCAATATCGGCGTGTTCGGGAAGTAGTTTAAGGATTTTTTTTACTTCTAAAAAAAATAATCACTTAACAAAATGATACATTGGATCCGTAAGCATCTTGAATTACTATTTTGGGTAGTATCCCTCGCCGCATTATTTTGTCTCCCGGAAAATAAAGTAGCAAATTCTTTATGCCTATCAGGCCTGCTGGGTTTTGGGCGTTGTCCGGGTTGTGGTATCGGGCATGCCATCCATTATGCCTTGCACCTGAATTTTGCCACTTCATTTCGTTACCATCTATTGGGAATCTTCGGAGTAATGGTTATATTTATCAGGATTATACATTTGGTATACCCTGTAAACAACGCTTATGAAGCCTAACCTTATCAACATGATCCCTTCCATTGAAGGGGAAGAACTGGTTTACCTGCAAATGGCCACCAAAGAATTAACCGAAGAACAAATGGTAAATTTTATCGCCCTGTACAATGGCAAACGAAAAAAGACCGACCAGATCTTACTGGGTTGCGTATTGGGGTTTGTATGCATAGCAGGTATCCAGCGGTTTATGGTGGGGCAAACCAGTATGGGCATTTTATTCCTGTTTACCGGCGGGTTTTGTTTTATAGGGACTATTTTAGATACTATCAATCATAAGCGTCTGGCATTTGAATACAATCAGAAAATGGCGAGGGAGAGTATGGCTATGGTATATTCTTATCAGTAGGTATATTTTGATTATCTCCTACTTCACCGTTTCCTTGCAGTACCAAAATGAAAACGGTAGCTGTTCTTTTTGCGTGACTGAAGAAACATAATATGCGAATCCTAACTATATTCTTTGTAAGCCTGTTACTTTGGGGCATTACAGCCAATAGTCAACCAACCACCTACAAAGAAAAATATCGCCCGCAATTTCATTTCTCTCCGCCCGCACATTGGATGAACGACCCTAACGGGATGGTATATTATAAAGGTGAATACCATCTTTTTTATCAATATTATCCAGAGAGCACTGTTTGGGGGCCAATGCATTGGGGGCACGCCATTAGCAAAGACCTGATTGACTGGCAACACCTGCCCATTGCTTTATACCCAGATTCTTTGGGATATATTTTTTCGGGAAGTGTAATCGTTGATGAGCATAATACCAGCGGGTTTCAAACAGGTACTGAAAAGCCACTGGTCGCCATTTTCACCTATCATAACATGGCGGGCGAAAAAGCAGGGACCAATAATTTTCAAACACAAGGAATTGCTTACAGCCTTGATAGAGGAAGAACATGGAAAAAATACCTGAATAACCCGGTCATCAAAAATCCGGGTATAAAAGATTTTCGCGATCCTAAAGTCAGCTGGCATGCAGCTTCTAACAAATGGATAATGACAATGGCCGCTGGAAATGAGATCAGGTTTTACCAATCGGTCAATTTAAAAAACTGGCAATTATCCGGTACATTCGGAAATGACGAAGGAAACCATGGTGGTGTTTGGGAATGTCCGGATCTTTTTGAAATGAAAATTGCCGGTACTCAGCAAACGAAATGGATATTACTCGTAAGCATTGGCAACGGTGCGCCAAACGGCGGCAGTGGCACACAATATTTTATAGGTGATTTTAACGGGAAAACATTTCAAAACAGCAATAGAAAACAAACACAGTTATGGCTTGACTATGGTTGCGATAATTATGCCGGTGTCACTTGGAGTAATACCGCAGCCGGTAGAAGGCTATTTTTAGGCTGGATGAGTAACTGGCAGTATGCACAAACCGTACCCACCCAAATCTGGCGCAGTGCCATGACATTGCCGAGGGAAATTAGTTTGCAACAAACGGCTGATGGTATTCGGCTATTCACAAACCCAATCAAAGAATTAGAAAAACTGAGAACCGGCAGTCATAAGATTAATCCTGATAATAAGAAAGTTTACTCTTTTTCATTAGGTGAACTTGAACTGGCGGTTGATCTGGAAAAAACCGTTACTGCGGATTTCGGTATTGAAATTTTCAATTCGAAAAATGAAAAAATCTGCGTGGGTTTTAATAAAACAGCCAACCAATATTATATAGACCGAACAAAAAGCGGCGACGTGTCTTTTTCAAAAGTGTTTGCGGCCAAACATACCGCACCAAGGCTAGTAAAAGATAAAAAGTTAATCATGCATTTATTCATAGATAACTCTTCGGTAGAATTGTTTGCAGATGGAGGGAGTGTGGCTATGACGGATATTTTTTTCCCGACTGAAAAATTCAATTCTATCCAACTGTACCCGAAAAATAAAAATGCGGCGCTTATAAAAGGCACATTATATACATTTACGACTATTTGGAGATGATCTTATATCGGAGTGCAGAAATGCCACAAAAATAGAAACCTGAAAATATTCGTTTTCAGGTTTCCATTTTTGTGGCCTCGTCAGGAATCGAACCTGAATCTGGAGCTTCGGAAACTCTTATACTATCCATTGTACGACGAGGCCAAAAATTTCACGCAACATCTACAAGGAGCAAAGGGACCTGTCCGTTCTCCTGCGGCTCTGGTCTTTATGCATCTTTACGTGAAAAAATTCCTAATTGTTGCAAAAATAATAGAACCAAGCTATTGTTGATTCAATTCTTCAAATAAACGTTCTGTATCTTCTTTTTTACATAACTCTGTACCTGAATTCATGGTTGCAGCAGTACCTGCGGCCACGCCATAGCGCAAAACATCATGCAAACCCCGGTTTTGCGACAAAGCCAACACCATTGCCCCTACCATACTGTCACCTGCACCTACTGTGCTGTGCACTGTTACATTGGGTGGTTTTACCAGAAACTGCTTATCGATGGTTATCAGCATGGCACCTTCTGCGCCCTTTGATACCACTATAACTTCACAACCTCCTGCTGCTATTATACTCCTGGCTGCGATGACGATTTCTTCATTGACTAATTTTTCTTTGCCATATAAATTACTTAGTTCACCCAGGTTGGGCTTGATCAGGAATACACCTTCTTTTACAGCATGTTGCAAAGCTTCCCCTGAAGTATCTACAATTAACTTTGCATTTTTTTGTTTCGCAATCATAGCCATTCGTCCAAAAATATCTACCGGTACCCCGGGAGGAAGGCTGCCGCTGGCAACAATATAAGCTACGTCGCTCTGATCTTTCATATACCTCAATGCCTGTTCCCATTCGGATTCATATAAATCCGGTCCCTGCATACCAAAACGGTATTGAAGATTAGAAGAGGAATCTACTACCACAAAGTTCTCACGGGTATCACCATGCATAGGCAAGGCAACCGATGCAATATGTTCAGCAGCTATTAAAGATTCAAATTGTTTACCTGTATAACCACCCGACAGATAAACAGCTTCGCTGCTGCCACCTAATTTATGTATGGCCCTCGACACATTGATGCCGCCACCACCCGGCTCTACTTTAGTATCGGTGCAGCGTAATTTTTTTTCAGGAACCAGTTCGGGGATAGAAATACTTTTATCCAAAGCAGGGTTCAAGGTGAGGGTAATGATTTTTTTCATGAGGGTTTTGCTTTATAAAACTTTACATCCCATTTGCTTTTACGGTAAAATTTAACTGCAAAGGCGCGTAAGCACAAGGTAATACTAAGAATTATCTGATTAACTCCTGCAGGGCTGCGGTTAGAAAAATACCACTTGGAACACTTCGCATGATTTGTAGATCTTCGCAAAGATCACTTTCATTATCAAGGAAACGTAAAACACGCTGGGGAGGGTTTTTTTGAAAGATCCGGGAAAAAATCTCATTCCCATGCATCTTTCGGCCGTGAAGTACATTTAGCAAAACACTGTCGTACAGGTGAAATTTTTTATCATTCCATGTTTTTTGTAAGGGAAGCTGATTACCCGTTACTAATGATGCTATAATCTGCTCCGCCCTTTTTTGTATGAATTGAAAAACATAGCCACTGCTCCCCTTTGCCTGCCCACCTGCAATACCGGTATATATTACCCTTCCTTCCTGCAAAGGGAATTGCATATTGGTCATGGGTATTACTCCGAATTCTTCCTGTATAACCGTGTAATCTGTAATGTGCAAATAAGCAGAGATGTAATCCTTCAATGCAGTTTCATATTCCTCCTTTTCTAAAAGCGCTTCGGTGAACAGGGTATATTCAACCAGGGCGCACGTTGATGAAGTTGGCATAAGGTATATAAAAGTAGTTCCGTGTTTTTGACTCACCCTGAAATCCATAAACGTAGCCAGTGCAGGATCAAAATGGGGATCTTTTGTTTCTATTACCCAGCCCTTAAAGTGTTGCTGCAAATAATATTTTTCTTTCGGGACTTTAGGTTGTTCAAACAAAATACTATTGAAAATATAGTCGGCCGTAAATGATTCCGCTTCCAATTCAACGGTGGCTCTATCTGTATTGTTATTGACTGATTTTACTATCGCATATCGCCATTCAATATTTGTACGGCTAGCCGATGCTTGCTTCACATATGAATACAGGTCTAACCCATGTATCATTTTGTATTGATAAGGCGAAAGGTCAAGTATGGAGGAGTAGACATCAGAAAAAAAATTTGCATACTTCCATTGGTGGTGAATGATTGGTTCGAAGATACCCGGTTCCTTTTCCCAGAAACACCAGGTGCGGTCGTTGGTTACTTTTTTTGATTGATCAATTACGAGTATTTTCTTATCGTCGAAAAAAGTGTGTTGAAGCATACGCATCAACAAACTTAATCCTGCACATCCGGCACCAGTGATGATATAGTTATAATGGTTAGGCAACTGTTTATGGTCGTTATTTATTCTCCTGTAACTGCTCATCACGCTTCACTTTATCCCGGTATTTTTTTGCCACAATCAGCATGCCAAAACTCTCGCCCTCATGCTTATCCAAATGCTTATGGTGCATCTTATGGCCCCAACGGATGGCTTTTATATAGCGGTTATTACTACGGGTAAATAATTTAAACCGTTGGTGTATGATAATCTCATGCACCACAAAATACGCAACCCCATACAAAGTAATACCCACACCAATACTTACTACCCAATATGCCTGGTTCATACTACCCAGCATAATACATAACCAACTGGGAATTGCGAAAATGAAAAAGAACGCATCGTTTTTTTCAAAAAATCCTGGGTCTTTCTGGTGATGGTCTTCGTGCAGGTACCACAAAAAACCGTGCATCACAAACCGGTGGGTGAGCCAGGTAATACCTTCCATAATACAAAATGTAGCCAATGCGATAAAAAAATAAATCATATTACAAATACGTTCTGAGTGCCAGGAAAAATAATAACTGTATAATCAACAAATGTACAGCGAAATAGTTGGGCTTGCTAAAGGAGCACCAACGGTACACAACCAATAACATGCCACTAATTATAAACCAGCACAGGTAATTATAAAAGGGTATGTTACTGCTCTGCCATTGCCAAAAACCTAATTTTATAACTACGGGTTCCATTACCCAATCAAAAAATGTAGCCAACAGGGCTCCATCAATAACCAATGATATACCGGCAATAAAAGGGGATAATACAGAACCCTCTTTTTCAAATTTCTTTGAAAACCATTGCTGCATTTGAACCATAACAGAACCGCTGCAAAATACAATGATGAACCAGTTTATCCCTATCAGCCAGGGAACGCCGTTAAATTTGACACCTAAAACAGTTCCATATTTGTATTCTCCAAAAAGCTTACCGGTGTTAACTCCAATCGTTTCGGCAGCCATTCCAGTTATAAAAGCGACGGCTGCGAACGAAACAAAACCGACATTTTTTTTTGGCTGAGTCCATATCAATAAAGCTGCCATAAGGCAGAGATTAAAAGGGGTATTTTGTATGAACCAATCTTTATATGGTGTAAATAGAATACCTATCAATCCACATACATGAAAAAGGATGGCGATGGATGTGGTTATATTTTGTTTGGAAAATTTCATTTATATATATTGGGCTGGCGGTATTTATTTTTTATGATAAATCCACATATTAATAGAAGTTTTGCTCATTTGGGCACGGGAGGCTATCAGGCACTTCTCATTTTCCTATTATCTTCCATCACTATATCACTCATGATCTTTGCACTCTTTAAACACAAAGGTATACCACCACCAGGGTGTACACTGCCACCTACAAAATACAGACCATTCAGGGCTCCGGTAAAATTGGCATGCCGCAAAAAAGCAGCCATTTTCGAATTCGAACTGGTTCCATATAAGGAACCCATGTATGAAGCGGTTTTTGATTCGATCATTACAGGATCCAGAATCTCTTCCACTTCTATCAAAGGCTCTATATCTGTTTGTAACAGCCGGTTCAGTTTTTGAATAATGGACGAACGATATTTTTCTCGGTAAGTTTCCCAATCCTGCCCTGTATTTGCAGGTGCATTTACCATTACAAACCAGTTCTCCTTTCCTTCCGGTGCTTGCAAACCTTTTTCACATTTGCTGGTAATATTAATATAGACAGTAGGATCATGATACATTTTTTTCAACCTGAAAAGATGGTCAAATTCTGCATTATAATCTTTCGCAAAAAAAATATTATGCAGGCCCAGTTGAGCAAACTCCTTTTTTATTCCCCAATAAAATACCAGGGCGCTGCTGCTTCGTTCCTGTTTTAATATTTTCTTTGCTTTTTGCGGGTCATTCAGCAGTTTTTGGTATGTATAAAATACATCCATATTACTTACAATTATTCCAGCAAAAATATTTTTGTCATTCACTACAACACCTGTTACTTTTCTTTCTTTTCTGATAATTCTTTCAACAGGTGAATTAAATTGAAACTGTACTCCTTTCTTAAGCGCAAGCAGGTACAAAGCATTCATAATACTGATCATTCCGCCTTTGGGATAAAAAATGCCCTCATTATGTTCCAGGTGGGGAATCAAACTCAACATACCCGGGGCTTTATAAGGGTTACTTCCATTATAGGTTGCATAACGGTTAAATAACTGAACCGTTTTAGGGTTTTTAAATTGTGCTTTATTTACCTCATGCATCGAACGAAACAAGTAAGGCCACCGGGTAGAAAAGATGGCCCGAAATATCCGTGATTTCCATAAAGTACTTTTTTTATGTAGTGAATAATTGAGGAAAATGTTACCGATATGCGTATAGATTCTTTTTGATCTTTTCAAATACGCTAAAAGGCTACCAGCCAATTCACCATTTTTGAGTACCAGTTCTTTCTCAAATAGATCAATATCGCTATATGCATTGATTACTGTACCATCTTCATAAAAATATTTACAGGAAACCGGTAAAGTATGGTATTGAAAATAATCTGCGATCGGTTCGCCAGCTAAGGCAAAAAGTTCTTCAATGTTTTGTGGCTGGGTAAACAGGCTGGGGCCCGCATCAAAATGATAGCCACCCTTTTCAAAATCACTCAGCTTACCTCCTGGGTAGCTGTTTTTTTCAAATACCGTTACTTCTATACCCTGCACTGTCAAACGGATGGCTGCTGCCAGTCCTGCCACACCGGCACCTATAATAATTGCTTTTCGAGGGTCCTGCATATATTCGCAGAAGATAAGTGAAATTTTAATAAAGTGGAATATAAAAGAGTGCTGACGAAGGCATCAGTTTGTTGTCAACTATTTTAGACCTGCCTTATTTTCAACCAGTCCATTACTTTAGGAAAAGCGATACGAAACCAAACCGTAAATGATTCGGGGTGCACTTTTATTTGTTCCTCAATAGTTTCCATAGGCCAGTAAGCATAATCTCCCACTTCTTTAAGGTCAGGTTCTATTTTACCATCGTATTTACCTACAAATACATGATCAAATTCATGTTCTGTAAGGCCATTGGCAAACCTAGCTTTATACACAAAATCAAAAACCTTTTTGACCGGTGTTGTAAAACCCATTTCTTCCTGCAATCTTCTCAATGCCGCAGCATGTGTATCCTCTCCGGGACGGGGGTGACTGCAACAGCTATTGGTCCACAAACCGGCACTGTGGTATTTAGTTCGCGCCCGTTGCTGCAAAAGCATCTCATCTTTCGAATTAAATATAAACACACTGAAGGCCCTGTGTAAAACAGCTTTTTCATGGGCTTCCATTTTATCAATGATTCCGGTTGCCACATCTTTTTCATCTACCAGTATCACTTGTTCCATGTAATAAAAATAATAAGATATAAAATTACAGCAAATTTAACTGGCTCCTCACACCTGCCTTTGCAAGAATAAAAAATTTTCCATAGTCAGGTATCCGTATACGGTCGTCCAGAATATTCTGCGGCGGTATTCTTTTTATTTTCCTGAAAAGTGAGAGATAATATTTATATGCCACATATACCCCAAACCTTGCTTTTACAGGCAACTTCAACACACCTTCATAAGCGTGGTCAAAATCTTTTTGTATATCCGCTTCAATAGATGCTTTATCGGCCGCTGTAAAGTTCCTAAAATCACAACCCGGAAAATAAACACGCCCCAACCCTTCATAATCCGCTTTCAGGTCACGCAGAAAATTTACTTTTTGAAAAGCGGCCCCTAAACTACGGGCATACGGTTTCAGCGATTCGTACAAAGATCCATTCCCTTCACAAAATACAAACAGGCACATCAGTCCTACTACTTCAGCGCTACCGTAAATATATTCTTCATAACCGACCTTGTCGTATTTGCGTTTATCAAGATCCAGCTGCATACTGTATAAAAACGCATCAATCAGCGACCTGTCAATACCAAATTCATGAACGGTGAGTTGGAAACTATGTAAAATAGGGTTAAGGCTAATGCCTTTTTCAATCGCTTCATAGCTTGACTGCTTGAATTCGTTCAGCAAAGCCGACTTATCATATTCATGGAATGTATCTACAATCTCATCCGCAAAACGAACAAATCCGTAAATATTAAAGATCGGGCTCCGCAGATCTTTATGCAATAGTTTAATGGCCGAAGAAAAACTGGTGCTGTATTTCTCCGTCGTAATCCTGCTGCAGTCCTGGCTCACTTCATGAAACAGGTTCATCATGGTAGTTTACAATTTAATATTATTAGCATTGGTTCCTTATTCAACTGATGTTTCGTTGCACACTTGTCCTTTATTTTGTGAGTGGTGAGTAATCAGGGGCAACCACACAATTGCCTATTGATAACTCACTACTCACGTCCCGTACCCTTTCACCACTTCCCCTGCTACTACTTCCCCACTTATTAAACTGGGCGGCACACCCGGACCGGGAACTGTTAGCTGTCCGGTGTAAAAAAGGTTTTTTACTTTTTTACTCCTGCAGGCAGGTTTTAAAACAGCTGTTTGCCGTAAAGTGTTCGCCAAACCGTAAGCATTTCCTTTAAAAGCATTGTATTCATGTACGAAATCGGCCTGTGCAAAGGATTTCTTATAAATTATAAATTCTTTGATCCCCTCTCCAAGGTGCCTTTCCATTCGGGTAATGATCATTTCAAAATACCTGTCCCTCAGTTCTTCGGTGTCATTTTCCAGTCCTGCTGCTACCGGTATCAGTAAAAATAAATTCTCACAACCCTTTGGTGCTACGGAATCATCTGTTACAGAAGTGGCACTTACATAAAACAGCGGATCTGTGGGCCATTTTTTATTGGTATAGATTTCTTTCCCGTGTACTGCGAAAGAAGTATCAAAAAATAAAGAATGGTGTAAAATGCCGGGTATTTTTTTATTCAATCCAACATAGTACAATAAACAACCCGGTGCCATCACCCTTTTATTCCAGTAAGAT
>JAYSXR010000006.1:0-20010 GCA_043717145.1 Chitinophagaceae bacterium
GCAATTTCTCCGCCGGCATGAAGTATCACCACACCTGTAATCACGGTATGTTTCCTGCCGGAAAGTGAACGGAGTATTTTAATTGCATCCGGGCGGTCGTTTGGCTTGCCTATTACGGCATCATCTAAAACAACTATCGTATCAGCACCTACAATGGTTTTGTTTGCAAATTGCCCATGAAAGGCATCCCTCACATATAACCGGACGGCAACTGCTTTGTTGCGGGCTATATGAATGGGGATCTCAGGTATCTGCAGGCCTAAAGGAAAATTTTCATCCGTATGTTTCACAATTACTTCAAAAGGTACTTCTGCCCATTCCAGTAACATTTTCCTGCGTGGCGATTGTGACGCTAAAATGATATCCTGCATACAATATAATTTGGGGGAAATTTTAAGCTATGAATATATTCTGAAAAAGATCATCGATACTATACCAGAGAGCATTACCCATTTAACAACCGTACTTAACCGGTGAAAATCTTCTGCGGATTGCGCTTTGAACAGCTTAGTTAAAATCCATAGCAGCGGTGCAATAATCAGCAGCAGGCAATACAGTGCACTATGCCACCAGCCAAAAGGCAACACATAAAATTGCAGTATGGTTAATGAGGCAACCAATACGATAATCCAAACCGCTACAAATACCTTACTAGCATTGATCCCCCAAACTATAGGCATGGTACGGCAGCCGTATTTCCGGTCGCCTTCCATATCCTCCATATCTTTTATCACTTCACGTATCAGTGAGATGACAAAAGCAAAAGAAGCATACAAAACCGCATACCTGAAAAACCTGACTTCAGAATGATCAACTGCCATCAGATCATTTATTTTAAAAGGGTATTTCGAAAAAAAAATAATACCGATGGTCCAGGCAGTTAATAATGAAATTAGTACGTTACCAATTAATAATTGTTTCTTCAGATTGGTTGAATAGAACCATAATAAAATAATACTGACCAGGTTGGCCAATACCAGGTGCCAATAAGTAGCAATAGGTAAAGCGGAAACTGTAAAGAAAAGTCCCAGCAGGCTAAGGAACATATGCCAGAAAATAACCCAGCGACGACTAATCAATATACTCACCACCACTTTACCGGGTTTGTTTACATGGTCAATATTCAAATCAAAATAATCATTGATAATATACCCGGCAGCTGCAATTAAAACTGAAGCGATAACGAGAAAAATGAACTGGTGATGTTCGCCGGTCCCAGGATAGGTATCCCCATATACTTTTTGAAAAATACAATATTCAAAAAGCAATTGTGTCAGGGCTATGAACATAAGGTTCGGCCAACGGACAAGCCTGAAGAATGCAGCAACTATTTTCAAAATGATTATTTAGCTCACAAGATAGACAAGGAAGCAGGAAAAAGAAATTAAGAAACCATTATAGTGCCCTTACGGAAGCATCTTCACCCCAATCACCGCGGAGTTTCAAGGTTTTTTCGATCACATCCCTTGCACAGCCCTCTCCCCCTTTCAAATGAGAGATATACAGGCTTTTTTCCTTAATCTCCTGTGCCGCATCTGCCGGACAACAGGGCAGTCCGGATAATAGCATCACCTGTAAGTCGGGAATATCATCTCCCATATATAATACCGAGCTTTGAGTAAGCTCATGTTTTAACATAAAATTCTGCAGAATGATTGACTTATTTTCCGCCTGCATCCATACGGCAGTTACCCCCAGTTTCAACAAACGTTCTTTTACTTCCGGTGAATGGCCACCTGAAATAATCACCACATGGTAACCTTTCTTTACGGCTAACTGCAATGCGTACCCATCCCTGATATTCATACGGCGGACCATCAATCCATCAGGCAGAACAAATAAGCTGCCATCGGTTAATACACCGTCAATATCAAAAACGAATGTGGTAATATGTTTGAAGCGTTCAAGCAAAAGCTATTACATTTTGAAATTGAAAAATACGGGAATTGAAAGTTCAGAAAAACCGATTTTAACCCCGTTTTATTTCTGGTTGTCTCTCCACTCATATACCCAGGCACTCTGTATCATTTCCAGATGGCCTTCTGTACTCTGTTCTTTGGTTCCGAGAAAATTGGGTATTTGTAATATCCATTCCAGCAATTCGGTGAAACGAATACGGTAAATCTTGCCTTCGGTGAATTCAGCACCGAAACGCTCGTACAATTTCATCGCAATGTCTTCGTGATCATTCCAGTGTATCGGTGGCTCATAGTGACTCATGGGTATGGTAGGAGTTAAGAGTTAGGAATTGGGGGTTTGTTTTATTCGCCTAAGAATTGAGTTTGATCGGGCAGGGTTATTTCAACATTACCTGAACCTGACTGTAATATACATTGACAACCTAATCTAGAGTTGATACGCGGATTCACTGCACGGTCTATAAAATCTTCTTCACGGTCGTTCAACTCTTCCAGTAAATCCATTCCTTTATCAATATAAATATGACAGGTACTGCAAGCACAAACTGCCCCACAGTTGTGGTGAAGCTCTATGTTATTGTCTAAACAAACCTCCAGTAAACTTTGGTCATGCTCAATATTCGTTAGTGTAACCGCTTCCAATCCTTTCTGTTCAAATTTTATCTTAATCGTGTACATACCTCTTCTAATTTGGAAGGCAAAAGTATCTTAGAATATGTATTTAACCATTCGAGTTTAGGAAAAGTTTAGCGGAAGGCTTGAAAATTACCTTTGGCGGGTCAAATTTAGTAACAAAAACAACCTGTATATCACTAACCATTCACTTTTTGTCACGCTCTTTTCCAAACGATTCCTGGATGCTCGCACTCATTTCCAGGTATAGTTTCTGCATTTGTGGGTATTGTTCCAGCAGCAGCCTATGTTTATCGAGCGTCTGCAAATCAGACCTGAAAGCCGGACCTGCCTGGACCATTTCAGGGTGGATGGTTTGTATTCGTTGGGCCGTTTCCTCAATCAACGGATAGAAAAAAGAGAAATCAATTTTTTCACGTGCACAATAATCTGCCGCCAAATGATACAGGTGATTGGTAAAATTAGAAGTGATGGCCGCAAGCATATGCATTTTTATACGCAATGAATCATCTGCCCGCGTAACCGAAGGCGAAAATTGGCGGGCCAATTGTTCTATCTGCACGGTCACAGCTTCTGAACTGCCATCTACCACAATGGTAACAGGTATTAGTGATGTCATGGATTTTCGGATCATCTTCATCGGCCATAAAACACCATACCGACTGCTCACCGTTTTTAATATTTCTTTTGAAACGGAACCGGCAGTATGAACGACCAGTTTATCTTTTAGCAATAGTTTGTCGGCTACCGATGCCAGTGCATCATCTGTAACTGTGAGCAGGTACAGGTCCGCATTTGTATTTATCATATTAAGATCAGAGACTGATCTGGCCCCAATCTGTTTGGCAAGTTCATCGGCATGAACCGCGTTCCTGCTGAAGACCTGTAGAATGGAGTGCCCATTCTCAAACAATATCCTGCCAAATACCGTTGCAATATTGCCCGAACCGATGATGGTAACCCGCATATCTTTGAACTTATGAAGATGAAATTAGCACAAAGACTGCTGATCGGTTATTATAAAACAAAATTAAAAACCATTGGGTTGATTTCGCCACGTAAGGCAGCAAAAGTTGCCTATCAATTATTTTGTACACCCCTTACCAGGAAAACCAAAAGAAAAGAACCACCCGTTTTTCATAAAGCGGAAAAAGTATCCTTTGATATAGACGGACTAACGATCCGGGGTTTTCGCTGGAACGCGGATCATCCGAATGGCAAAAAAATATTGATTGTTCACGGCTTCAGTAGTTACGCTTATAAGTTTGAAAAATATATTACCCTTTTAAAAAAAGAAGGATTTGAGATACTGGCTTTTGATGCACCTGCACATGGAATCAGTGACGGCAAATTAATTAACGCATATATTTATAAGAATGCACTTCTCCGTATTGAATTTCTTTATGGGCCATTTTATGGCATCATGGGCCATTCGCTGGGTGGCCTAGCCGCTTCGCTGGCTTTTGAGCAACTGACCAACCGTGACAAGAGGAAATTAGTATTGGTAGCACCCGCTACAGAAACTAAAACCGCAATCAGTAATTTTTTTAAGCTCATACCTGCTAACGAAAAAATAAAACACGCTTTTACACGATTAATCGGTAAGCTGACTGATAAACCGGTGAGTTACTATTCTGTTAGTCGTGTAGTGAAAAGCATCAAGTCGCCGGTTTTATGGGTGCACGACAAACATGATGCCATTTGTACATTTGACGACGTAAAACCTTTACTGACAATGGATCTGCCACATGTACAATTTCTAATTACGGAACATTTAGGGCATAGTAAAGTGTATAAAGACAATAAAGTTTGCGGCGATATCGTACATTTTTTCTGTAGCCCCAATTCCTGATATTTTTTGTGATTTGATGGTTTCCACTAATATTGCAGGGTAACACCCGACCGATTCTGCCCCACCGGGGCGGTTTTTCGAGGGAATCCGAGCATTCATAAAATTCAATAAAAACGCCGTCAGAGGCGGATGAAACAGGCTGTATGGCAAAAAATTTATTGATTGTTGAGTCACCGGCAAAAGCCAAAACCATAGAAAAAATACTCGGGAGTGATTTTGAGGTAAGGAGTTGTTATGGCCATATACGCGACCTGGAAAAGGATGATATGGGTATTGATGTAAACAATAATTACCTGCCCAGGTATAAAGTGCCTGAAGAAAAAGAAAAAGTAGTACGTGAACTAAAACAAATGGCTAAAAAAGCCAGTGAAGTCTGGCTCGCATCGGATGAGGACCGCGAAGGAGAAAGCATCAGCTGGCATCTGGCGGAAGTATTGGGATTGGATCCGAAAGAAACCAAGCGGATCGTGTTTCATGAGATCACGGCTCCCGCTATTAAAAAAGCAGTAGAGAACCCTCGTAAGATAAATATGAACCTGGTAAATGCCCAACAGGCAAGGCGTGTGCTTGACAGGTTAGTAGGGTTTGAATTGAGTCCGGTTTTATGGCGCAAAATTGGCATGCAAAGAAGTTTGAGTGCCGGCAGGGTGCAAAGTGTAGCAGTAAGGTTAATTGTTGAGCGGGAAAGAGAGATTAATAATTTTCTGCCCGAAAGCAGTTATAAGATAGAAGCTTTTTTTACAGCTGCGGATATCAATGATAAGGAGGTAACCTTCAAAGCAGACGGTCCTTCAAGGGTTTCAAACATACAGGATGCACAGGCTTTTTTAGAGACCTGTAAAAGTGCCATTTACAAAGTAAATGATATACAGGTAAAACCCGGTAAACGTTCACCGGCAGCACCTTTCACCACGTCTACCCTACAACAGGAAGCATCCCGTAAAATGGGATATAGTGTGAGCAAAACCATGTTACTCGCCCAAAAATTATATGAAAGTGGTAAGATCACATACATGCGTACCGACAGCATCAACCTGAGCGATACGGCATTGGAAGATATTCGTAACCAGGTAACCAACGCTTACGGGAGCCAATACCACCAACCTAGAAAATTTAAGAATAAGAACGAAAATGCACAGGAAGCACACGAAGCCATACGCCCTACTTATATGAGCAGCCTTTCTGTGGAAGATGAAGATCTAAGGAGACTATATGAATTGATCTGGAAAAGAACTATCGCCTCACAGATGAGTGATGCGGAATTTGAGAAAACAACAGCGAAGATCCATATTAGTACCAACAGTGAAATATTATCTGCCAGTGGAGAGGTGATGAAGTTTGATGGGTTCTTGAAAGTATACATGGAAGGTAAAGATGAAGAGGAAGAAGAAGATGCAGAAGGTATGCTTCCCCCATTAACCGTTGGACAGCAATTGAATTTTACACAGATGAGCGCCAGTGAAAAATTCACACGTCCGTCCGCCCGTTATACGGAAGCTGCGTTAGTGAAGAAACTGGAAGAACTGGGTATTGGCCGCCCATCAACGTATGCCCCTACCATTTCTACCATTGTAAAAAGGAATTATGTAGAAAAGCGGGAAAAAGAAGGGGTAAAAAGAACCGTAAACCTGTTAAGCCTTACCAAAGAGAATACCGTAGAAAAACAAATTTTACAGGAAAATACAGGTGCCGAAAAAAATAAACTATTCCCGACCGATCTGGGTATTGTTGTGACTGATTTTCTGAAACAATATTTCACCAAAGTGATGGATTTTGGTTTTACCGCCAAAATTGAAGAAGAATTTGACCAGATAGCTGAAGGCAAGATTGCCTGGAGCAGCATGATTGATGGTTTTTACAAGCCTTTTCATGAAACCATCGAACATACCCTTGAAAATGCTGAACGTGCCAAAGGTGAGCGGGAATTGGGCATGGACGAGGCCACCGGCAAAAGAGTTATTGCCCGCATGGGACGTTATGGACCTATGGTACAAATTGGTGATACAGCTAATGAAGAAGAGAAACCACGTTTTGCCAAACTAAAACCCTCTCAAAGCATTGAAACCATCAGCATGGAAGAGGCAATGCAATTGTTCTCATTGCCTCGCACCCTTGGCGAATTTGAAGGGCTGGAGCTTTCCGTAAATGTGGGCAGGTTTGGACCTTATATTAAGTTGGGTGATCAATTCATTTCCATACCGAAAGGTGAAGACCTGCATGAAATGGAGCTTGAACGAGCCATTCAACTCATTAACGAAAAGCAATTAGCTGATGCACCGATTGGTTTTTTTCAGAAACTGCCTGTAAATAAAGGTAAGGGAAGGTTTGGCCCGTTTATCAAGTGGAATGATATGTACATCAATATCCCGAGGGCATATAATTTTGATACGCTGTCGCAGCAGGATATTAATGAACTGGTTGAAAAGAAGCTTGACAAAGAAGCTAACCGTTTTATCAAACAATGGCCGGCAGAAAAAATTTCCATCGAAAATGGAAGATGGGGTCCATTCATCCGCTTCAATAAAAAGATGCTGAAAATGGGGAAAAGAGCAGATGGCAGCAAATATGCAGCCGAAGACATTACCGATATTGATGTGGAACTCATTAAAAAAATGATTGAAGAACAGGTGCCTGATGCTTTTACCAAGAAACTAAAAGTGGCGGCCAGGGCAGGAACGAAAACCATCAAAAAAAGTGCCCCGAAAAAAACGGCTAAGAAAAAATAAAGACCTGCCATTGGCGCCCCATAACGCCGGAGAATAAAGTCAAAAGTAAAAAGGCAAAAATCAAGAATAATTTTTTGATTTTTGCCTTTTTACTTTTGACTTCCCTAAGCAATTCTCTTCAAATCTCCATATTCAATCAGTCGTACTTACCCATCTGCCGCAAAAACCGCACATGTGCCACAACAGCTTTGCGCATAGTAGGGTATTCGATGTATTGTAATTGGTACTCCCTGCAAACGCTTCTAACAATTTCGCTGATGGCTGGATAATGTACGTGTGATATTTTAGGGAAGAGATGGTGTTCTATCTGAAAATTCAATCCACCCACCAGCCAGCTAACTAATTTGTTACGGGTAGCAAAATTAGCAGTGGTTTTTATTTGGTGAACTGCAAACTCATCTGCCATTTTATTAGTTTCAATGTCGGCTACCGGAAATTCTGTGTGTTCTACTGTATGAGCCAGCTGAAAAACAATACTTAAAACAAAACCGGCTACCATACTCATCACTAAAAATCCTACCATCCAGCTTAACCAGCCTACACATAGTATGGGTATTACAATAAATACAGCTGCATGGTACACTTTTACGCTCCAGAATTCAAAATGATCGGCAAAACTCATTTTTTTCAAAGGGACTTTACCAATTTTTTGAGAGAAATATTTTTTATAATCCGTAAAGAAAATCCAGAATACATATAGCAACATGTACAGGAACCAGAAATAGAAATGCTGGAACTTGTGCATCTTATACCTTTTTTGAGTGGGTGCCATCCGCATGAGTACACCTATTTCAATATCATCATCCACACCGTCAATATTGGTAAAACTATGGTGGATCATATTATGCTTCATATTCCACATAAAATGATTCGCACCCAATAAACTGATAGAAGAAGCCGCTACCCGGTTCATTATTTTACTATTACTAAAACTGCCATGACTGCCATCGTGCATAACGTTGAAACCAATAGCTGCAACAATGCCACCCAAAATCACACATTCGCCCAATGCCAGGTACCATACAGGTGGTGTCCAGATAAGTAAATGAACATATACTGCCACCAGAGCCATTATCATGATAATGGCTTTTGTAAATAATTTAGGATTACCGGTTGAATCAATACCACGTTGATCGAAATATTCCTGCACCCTTTTTTTCAGGTCTGCGTGGAGTGATTGTGTTACAGCTGGGAATTTAGGAATGGCAAATTGTGACATATGTAAGCTTTATAAATGCAGTGCAAAAGTATCCATTAATACCCTTGGTCGGTTGTTAATTTTCCTGTTTTTTTGCCTATACAAATAAAATTCAACGCGTATATAAGCTAATTATTATGCAATAATTACTTCATATTTCCACATGGGTGGGATAACTTAACCCTTAATGATAACCAAAATTTAATTTAGTTTACTATGGAAACGAGATGGATACACAGGAATGTGCCTGGCTAAACCCTCCTTTTTCGATCAGCATTTATGCAGGAAACCAAAGAGATTAATGCGTTGTTTACACTTATAGATGACCCCGATGAGGAGGTATATTCTACCGTTTCTGAAAAGATAGTGGCTTACGGTAAGAATATCATCCCAAACCTTGAGCACCTATGGGAAACTACCCTGAGCGAAGATGTGCAGGAGCGCATTGAAATGATTATCCATCACCTGCATTTCACAGACCTTACAGCAGATTTGGCTGAATGGCGCGACAGTGCTTACCATGATCTTTTGTTTGGTGCCCTGCTTGTTTCAAAATACAAATATCCAGACTTACATACTACTCCTGTTTTGCAGGACATTGAAAAAATACGCCGTAATGTATGGCTGGAACTGAATAGTTTTTTAACGCCACTGGAACAGGCAAATGTTTTATCAAGTATTGTCTATAATTACTATAAACTGAAAGGGGTTGAAGTAAATTACGAACACCCCGATGATTTTTTCATTCACAAAGTATTGGAATGTAAAAAAGGAAATGCTTTAACCAATGGCATCATTTACCAAGTAATGTGCGACCTGTTAGACATCAACGCCAAAATTATCAATATCCCCAAACAGTGCATCATTGCTTTTTATCATTCCGATTATGATGCAGCTACACATATTGGCCACCCCCAGGATAAAATTCATTTTTATGTAGACGCCACGACAGGGCAGGCTTTTTCGCATAAAGATGTAGAGAATTATTTCAAAAAGATTTCCGTACCACCCACACCCTCATATTTCAAACCACAATCGCACAAACGCATCATACAGGTATTGCTGGAGGAAGTATCTAAATGCTTCGACTCCCCCTTAAAAAATTACAAGCAGAAAGAATTGATGCAGCTGGCAGATTTGCTCGATCAGTAGGATGGTGAGTATTGAATGATGGATATTAAAGTAAGAATAAATCCTTTTATCGGCCCCTAATAATTCATTACACAACATTCACAACTTTCCCGCCCCCTCAATCCTGTAATAATACGAAAAGTATTCATGATCTTTTTTCCATCCATTACGTTCATATACTTTTTGGGCACGGTGGTTGGTGGTGGCCGTTTGTAATAACATCCATCGGCTGGATGTGTCAGCACCCATTTGCTGCGCCGCTTTCAGCAAGTTATCTGCTGCCCCTGAACCACGGGCTTCCGGTGCCACAAACAGATCACTCAGCAACCAGGCACGCTTCATACTAACCGACGAAAAAATAGGATAAAGTTGTGTAAATCCAACCATGGTATGATCTAAAATCACAACAAAAATAACCGACTCGCTTTGTTGCATACGTTCGGTAAGGAATTTTTGTGCAGCGTCAATATCACTAACCTGTTTATAAAAGATCCGGTACTGATTAAACAGAACCGCTACTTCCTTAATGTCTCCAATATCAGCTTTGCGGATAATCATATGATAAAATTAAAGTGAAAGTGAAAAGCCGAAATCGAAAATTATCTTCATTTCGACTTTTCACTTTTAACTTGAGCGACATACACTCAAAAAATTAAACTAAACTCGCTTGCATACCAATGGCCATATTGTAGGCTTTACTTACCGGGCAGTTGGCTTTGGCATCTGCTGCACATTCCTGGAATTTTTCAGATGTGATACCGGGTACTTTGGCTTTTACAACCAGATCAGAATTGGTAATCACACCATCCCCCAGCGTGATCACACAGCTTGTTTCGATGTTTTCAGGTGTAAAACCGGCAGCTCCCAAAACAAAGCTGAGTTTCATCGTAAAACATCCTGCATGGGCAGCGGCCATTAACTCTTCGGGGTTAGTGCCTATACCGTCTGCAAAACGTGAATTGAAGGAGTACTGTGTTTTGTTCAATACGGTGCTTTGAGTAGTAAGGTTTCCATTACCTTCTTTACCAGAACCATTCCAAATGGCTGTTGCTGTGCGTTTCATAACTATTTAATTTTTAGATTTGACAAAATTATTACAACCATGATTAACTGGGACGATTTTGAAAAAATAGATATCCGCAGCGGAACCATACTTGAAGTTAACGATTTCCCGAAAGCGCAAAAACCCGCTTACCAATTAACCATTGATTTTGGCCCTTTGGGTATTAAACATTCCTCTGCACAGATTACACACCATTATACGAGAGAATCGCTCATAGGTTGCCAAGTGGTAGCCGTAGTTAATTTTCCACCAAAGCAGATCGGTAATTATTTCAGTGAATGTTTGGTTCTGGGCGTGTATGATGAGAATAATCAGGTAATTTTATTGCAACCCGGAAAACTGGTGTTTAACGGACAACGCATCGGCTAATGAGTGAACTGCATTATACATATTACGAAAGCCCCATAGGTATGCTTAAAATTGGCGGCACTGAGCAGTATATTGGCGAGCTGACTTTTGTAGACAATACTGACCAACTGGCTTATGGCGAGCCAGGCATAACCGAAATCATGCATCAATGTACCGAGCAACTGATTGAGTATTTTCATGGTAAGCGCAGAACATTTGATATCCCGGTGCACCAGACAGGTACCGATTTCCAGGTAAGGGTTTGGAGTGAACTGATGGAGATTGCTTATGGCAAGACCATCAGTTATATGGACCTTGCCAAACGCCTTGGCGACCCTAAAGTGATACGTGCAGCTGCCAGCACCAATGGTAAAAACAATATAGCCATCATGGTACCCTGCCACAGGGTAATTGGCAGTGATAGTTCTCTGGTAGGTTATTCAGGTGGCAAATGGCGTAAGAAATGGTTATTGGGGCATGAGTTTAAAATTGCTCACGGCGTGCAGACGCTGTTTTGAATATCATATACGGAAGGCTGCGTAATGAACTAACCCAATAAGTCAATTCAACATTACATGTTCCATATTCTTAACATTTTCTTGAAAAATGCCCTGCTAACCAACCATTGAATGAAATACTTTTACAGTAATGGCAGCAGTTGGTAAAATCATATCTTTTTTCATACTCTCGAACATATTGGTGATTACCGGATGGTCGCAGAAATGTACCAACCTGGGACAAAACCCCGGATCAGCTTTTCCGGTATGTGGAACAAATTTCTTTGCGCAAACATCAGTACCTGCCTGCGGTGGCACTAAATTGCCTACACCATGTGGTAACGATGGTAACCTGTATTCGGATATCAATCCTTACTGGTACAAGTTTACCTGTTATGCAACCGGCACATTTGGATTTGTGATTACCCCAAAAAATCTAGGAGATGATTATGACTGGCAATTATTTGATATTACTGGTCGTAACCCCACAGATGTCTATACCGATGCCACATTAATTGTTTCAGCCAACTGGTCGGGCTCATCGGGTGCAACCGGTGCTTCGCCTGCAGGTAAAAATCCTTTCGAATGTGCTTCAAACCCTGCTCAAAATATTCCTACATTCAGCATAATGCCTACCATTATCGTGGGGCATGATTATTTACTTTTAATCAGTCATTTCGATGATGCTACGCATACCCAAAGTGGTTATGATCTCTCGTTCCCGGTTGGTGCGCAAGGCGGCACGGCAAGTATCGTGAACCCGCTGGTACCCAAACTCCAGAATGCACATGGCGACTGTAATGGTACAGATGTAATTGTCACCTTAAATAAACGGGTAGGATGTACCAGTGTTGCTAGTGACGGAAGCGATTTTTCTATAACAGGCCCATCCCCCGTTTCAATTATATCGGCCTCGGCAAATGGCTGCAGTACTGGTTTTGATGCAGATACGATTATCCTGAAATTGAAGACAGGCCTTTTAGCGGGAACCTATACCGTAACGGCGAAAGTAGGCAGCGATGGAAATACAGTAACTGATAATTGCGCCAATAATTTAGCTGCTGGAGAAAACGTTTCTTTTAAATTTTTATCTGCACTGCCCGCACCATTAGACAGTGTCAGTCCGGTTGTATGTATAACCGATTCATTGCAACTGGTGTTTTCCAAACCTATCACGTGCAGCTCCATCGCCGCAGATGGCAGCGATTTTGTAATCACCGGACCGGCAATTATACTAATAAAAAGTGCAAAAGGCGTTTGTACAAACGGCCTAAGCAGTGTGATTAACCTAATACTTACTGCTCCTATCAAAGTAAACGGAACATTTACCATTACCCTACGAAATGGTAGTGATGGTAATACATTGATAGATGAATGCGGTTTTATCACCCCTGCTGGCTCTACCGTTTCATTTACTACCCAAAATATTATTACAGCTGATTTTCAAAGTACCATTAAAGCTGGGTGTAAATCAGATACCCTTTTATTAACCCATAGCGGCAACGGCGGCGCTAATCAATGGCGGTGGAGTATGGATAGTATTGCCATCAGCAATAGCCAAAACCCTGTACTCATTACCAAAGCATTTGGCAACCATGCAATAAAACTTTTTGTGGCTAATAGCAAGTGTAAAGATTCGGCTATTATGAATATTGTTATACCAGACCAAACAGTCAAAGGGGCTTTTGCAGCTTCCGATACTTTATGCCCAACAGATAATTTAGTTTTTACCGATCTGAGCAGCAGTAACACTACCCAATGGAAATGGGATTTTGGTAACGGTGTTACCAGCAATAGTCAAACCCCGCTCCCGCAATCTTATCCAATTACCAACCGGTTCAGTAATTATACGGCGCGGCTGGCCGTTCAAAATAACTTTAATTGTGCGGATACAGCCTACAAAATTATTACGGTATTGATAACCTGCTATATAGCCGTTCCCTCGGCATTTACACCTAATGGGGATGGATTAAATGATTACCTCTATCCGTTAAATGCCTTTAAAGCAGGCAACCTTATTTTCAGGATATTCAACCGTTACGGGCAAATCATTTTTGAAACAAAAGACTGGACAAAAAAATGGGATGGCCGTGTAAAAGGTATCCCGCAAAGCAGTGGAACCTATGTGTGGACACTTAATTATACCAATACAGATTCAGGGCAACCTGTTTTTTTAAGAGGAACGACTGTACTAATCAGGTAATTAAAAATCAATGTAAGAGGCTGTACCACCTGGCTCGCTCGTATTTCATAATTCTCCATTCAAAATTTTCCTATCCCAATTACTTCATATCATCCCCCGAAAAACTAAGTGGCAATAACATACCGGCTTTGGGTATGATAAATATTTTACCTTCCATACCTCCCAATATTAAACGGATAGGATGCTGTAAACGTGTTTCGTATTCAACCAGGGTTTGACGGCAGATACCGCAGGGTGTTATAGGCCGGTCGCTTTTGCCGTTATCATTATGGTAACTGATGGCAATACTTTCAAAAGGCACACCGGGGTACAAGGAGGAAGCAGCCGATAACAAAACCCTTTCTGCACACAAACCTACAGGGTAGCTTGCATTTTCCTGGTTGCTTCCTGCAACAGTCTTTCCGTTGGTTAAGAGGGCCATGGCCCCTACCTGGAAATGCGAATATGGGGCATACGCTATTTTGGTAACGTTTTTCGCTTCATTCAATAACCAGCCATCTTCTTTAGTGAGCTGATCAATTGATTGGTACACTTCAATTTCAAAATTTATTTTTTTATGCTCCATAAGGCTAACGTATTTAGACGAAAAAGTCCCCAAAGCATCGTGCTCAGAGGACCCCTTCCGGTTAATAAAGATACATTATTTGATGCTATTGAACAAGCGCTTCCAGCGTGGGCCTTTATCCCAGCTGAACCATATCAGGGAAGCTTTTCCTACTACATGTGTTTCAGGTACAAAGCCCCAATAACGGCTGTCCTGGCTGCGATGGCGGTTATCACCCATCATCCAGAAATAATTATATTTCGCTGTATAGGTAGTGGCTTCTTTGCCGTTAATGATGAACTTACCATTCACTTCTTCCATCGTGTTTTGCTCATAAGTAATGATGAGCCTTCTGTATAAAGCAATGGTTTGTGCATTCACCAGTAATACATTTCCTTTCTTCGGAATAGTGAGTGGACCGTAATTGTCAACTGTCCATGGGTAATTAATTTCATCATTCGGAAAAGTTTGTCCTACAAAATTTTCCGAATAGGGTACCATTGTTTTTACATTCGGCTGTTTCCTTACTTTGGCAGCTTCTTCGGCAGTCATATTCAATACAATGGTTCCTGGTTTGGTATTATCAACCCTTAATTGGTCACCCGGGTTATCCATATCAATCTCCAATCCTTCTTTTAAAAAATCTTCTGTAAAAGGGGTACCATTCGTTTCAATAAGGTATTCTGTTTGTGAACCGGATGGTATAAATGCCGGTTGATTATTAATAAATAAAGAACCGTTTTTTACCTGTACAATATCCCCGCTTATTCCTGTACAGCGTTTAATGTAATTATCTGTTTTATCCAATGGATGAACAATGACAGGGAATTGGGCATTGAGGGCCGCCCTGTCGCCTTTAAACTGTTCACGAAGCACATCATAATAAGGCCTCTTACTGCCATAATCGATAAGGTTAATAATCGTATCTCCGGCAGGAAAATTAAATACCACCACATCATTTCTTTTTACATCTGTCAAAGCGGGCAGGCGTTTGTAGGGAAGCTGTACGGCTTTAATATATGAAGGTGTTGTTACAGAAAAGGGCATGGTGTTATGTACAAACGGAAATGAGATAGGCGTTTGAGGGATACGCGCTCCATAACTCATTTTATTTACGAAAAGAAAATCATTGATCAGTAAAGTTTTTTCCATACTGCCTGTTGGAATCACATACGCTTCAAAAACAAATGTTCGGATGATGGTGGCGGCAACGATGGCAAATACACCCGCATCTATCCATTCACGCGAAGCAGGTTTGTGGTAATGTTTGAGAATTTCTCCTCCATGCCATTTTTCCTTGTCAGAAAACCCGAGATATGGAAAATAAAGAAAGGGGAAAAATACCGTAGCGGTATGATCAAGTACGCTAACCCTTTTAAAGTGCATCACAAAAATAATTGTGATCCAGATGGTAATGAACTGTCCTGCAATAGGTATTAGTTGAAGCCAGAACCAATATTTACGGATATTGCATTTTTCAACGATCAGCCATGTATTATAAAACGGCACAACGGCTTTCCATGGTTCGATACCCGCTTTTTTAAACATGCCATACATGCCCACATGCCAACCAATAACACCGATAATGAATAGAATTAAACCCATAGTAAACAGTTAAGTATCAACAAAAATATCCTTTTCACCCACACTGTAATGAATTGCAGGTAAAAGTTTTCTTAAATATGAGGCGTGGGTTCTTGTTAGAGGGGTTAAAGGAGTTAAAAATGAACTGGCCTGAACATACTCCTTAAACCCTTTTAACCTTTTTAACTACTTTAACGATACATATGCATCAATATCACCCACTACAATTTCTTTGCCCGAAAGTATAATTAAACGTTCTACCACGTTCCGGAGTTCACGAATATTACCGGTCCAGTCGTGCTTTTGTAAGGCTTCCATGGCTTTTAGGTGAATGGATTTTTTTGACTGCCCGTATTCCTCGGCTATATCGGTCAGGAATTTTTCTACCAATAACGGAATATCATCTCTCCGATGGTTTAAAGAGGGTACATGTATCAATATAACGCTCAACCGATGATAAAGGTCTAAACGGAAATTTTTTTCCGTTACTTCTTTCAAAAGATCTTTATTGGTAGCGGCAATCACACGCACATCAACTGAAATCTCCTTTTCACCACCTACCCGGGTAATCTTTCCTTCCTGCAGGGCACGCAATACCTTGGCCTGTGCACTTAAACTCATATCGCCTATTTCATCTAGAAAAAGTGTACCTCCATTAGCCTGTTCAAATTTACCAATACGTTGTTTGATAGCGGAAGTAAACGAACCTTTTTCATGACCAAATAGTTCGCTCTCGATCAGTTCACCTGGAATGGCTGCACAGTTCACTTCAACAATCGGGGCATTGGCGCGGTTACTTTTCTCATGCAGCCACCTTGCCACCAGTTCTTTACCCGAACCGTTCTCGCCTGTTATCAATACACGGGCATCGGTAGGTGCCACTTTTTCTATGGTTTCCTTTATTTTTTGTATGCTTTCACTCTCACCAATGATCTCCTGAACTTTCGATACCTTTCTTTTCAATACTTTGGTTTCTTTTACCAAAACGGTTTTATCCAGGGCATTCCGAATGGTGATGAGGAGCCGGTTCAGGTCTGGCGGTTTGGATATGTAATCGAATGCGCCTTTTTTCACTGCATCAACAGCCGTTTCAATATTACCATGCCCGCTGATCATAATTACCGGTACTTCGGAATTTGATTCTATCACTTTTTGCAGAAATTCAATCCCATCTAGCTTGGGCATTTTTATATCGCAAAGCACCACATCATACGATGCGGCAGTAAATTTTTTTAGGCCTTCCTCCCCATCAGCCGCTTCTTCTACTGTAAAGCCTTCATTACCCAATATTTCTTTCAGCACGTTGCGTATGGCTTTTTCATCATCTATAATTAAAATAGCAGGCATATCCTTTTTTATTTGGCACTAAGATAATGTAAGTTTTTTATGGCTGGTCAGCGGTGGTACTATTAACCTTTTGTTGCACCTCCCTGTGTCCACTATAGTCAAACTGAACATTGAAGTTTTGGTGATAAACACACATCTGGGTGAAGCATCAGAAATGATATATAAACCCGGCAAAAATATTTCTACCCGAGGCGGGGTTGTAATATCTTTTTCCCGCAGCATTGATATCATTTCCCAGGCTATAATTTATATTCAGCAGGTTATCAATACCGACAAATATATCCAGTTGTTTTTCTGTTTGCTTACAGCGATAGCCGGTTTTTATTTGAAGTAACTGGTAAGCATCTGCATAGGCATCATTTGCGTCAGTAAGTGGTAATGCAGACGTGCTGTTTAATGAGAGGTTAGCATACATGCCATTCCGGGTTTGTATATCCATCCCGCTAAGCCAGACATTGCGGGGCACTCCCGTTAATTCATTACCTGAATAATTATTCGATGTTTGCTGGTAATTAGTAAAACGGTAAGGCTGGTAGCTATAACTGCTCCATACATGAATGCCTGAAATAAATGGTGTTATTTTTTTCAACAATTGGAATTTGATCAGTGCTTCTATACCATTTTGTTTTATTGTACCTGCATTTACAAAATATTCCGCACCCGCTGCATTATTCCTTCTTACTATCGCATTTTTGAGTGTAAAAAAATAAGATGCTACATCAAATAGTAAACGCTGATTGAGCAATTCACCTTTAATACCTGCCTCATAGTTCCAGCCATATTCTGCGAGCAGATCACCATAAAAATTTCCATCAGAAGGCCTTACTTCGGCAAGCGCAGGTGGCGAAAAACCTTTGGCAGCAAGGACATACAGGGATATGTCTGTGTTAATCCTATACAAAACAGCAAACCTTGGTGTTAGCACAGCATGTATGTTTTTATTTACATACACCGAACTGGGATCTGTTAACCGTTTATATTTATAGGATTGATTATTCAGGCTAAGTCCTGCTGTTACATTCCATTTGTCATCAACTGTATATTGCATTTGCGAGAAAGCAAACCATTGGTTGATAAATATATTGTCTTTGAACTGAACGGTATCTGGAACACCTGCCCTGTTACCAAAATCATTGATAGAAGAATGATTGTAAAGCCATTCCACACCATTCATCCATTGAAAATCTGTGCGAACTGTCTTTTTACGAAAAATCAGATTCGTACCGGCACCCAGGTTATCTTCTGTCCTTTTTTCATAATTCGTTATAAAAGGATTTTTGAAAGAAGTGTTATTGCCGGTGATAAATGATTTTATAATAAACAGGTCCCCAGCAGCTATTTCATGATGGATGCCGCCGAAAATAGTCTTGTTATAAATAGCCGCCTGTTGCTGCACAGCGCCAGGAAAAATACCGGCAGCCTGCCGTGATAATTTTGGATTAGCGAGCATTTGTGCCATTGTAATACCGCCGGGTGTTTGATAAAACAAATCTGTATAGAAAATAAGAAATTTGATTTGTTGCTTTTTCAATTGCCATGCTGCCTGCCATTTAATCGCATCTTTTCTGGTAGCAGACTGTTCGCGGTAGCCATCAGATTGCTGGTGAGTTTGTTGAAGGGAGGATGCGAAATATTTTCCGTTGTATTGCCAGCCTATTCGCTCTGCAAACAGTCCATAAGAACCGCTGGTCGCACCTACTGAATAACTATTTCGGGACGTATTTGAAAAAGCCAGATCTGACCTTAATAATAAACTTCCGCCTGTTCCAGCACCATACAAACTGGCAGCAGGGCCTTTAATAATTTCAGCACCTGATAGTTGATTCATGTCTATCACGTTCAGGTAAGTATTGCCGCCACCATCCGATAAAGGAATATCGTTCCAATACACTTTTACATTTCGTACCCCAAAAGGTGAACGTAATAAACTGCCACGAACCGATAACCGATAACTGGCCGGCGACCGTTCTTCCATACGTACCCCGGGCACTGTATTCAATATGGGTACTAGTGAGGTATTGGCATAGCGGTTGATTTCTTTTGAAGTGATCGTTGCCACCGCTGCGGGTACTGCTTTCCACTGCAATCTTGTGTTGAATGCCTGCACGGTAACTTCCTGTAAAATGGTATCGCTTTTCACCGTATCAACAACCATTCTGTCCGCTGCCAGGCAGAATGATATACTGTTGTTGCTATAAATGAAAACAAAAAGAAATAAATACTTCATAGTTCTTATAAACGATTGGCAAGTTAGGCAGAAAACAAAAACCCGGAAACGAATGCTCCGGGTTTGCTTTAAGAAAATGTTTAACGGTTATTTTTTCAGATACATCACTTCTTTAACTAGGGTAACTGTCCTGGCTACATCTGGCATGGCCAGTGCAGCAAGATTAGGGGCATAGTGCATAGGTGCATCGGCACTGGTAATACGGCGGATTGGAGCGTCAAGGTAATCAAAGCCTTCCTTTTGTATACGATAACTGATTTCCGAAGAAATAGAAGCAAATGGCCATTGTTCTTCTACAATTACCAGGCGGCTTGTTTTCTTAACACTTTCTAAAATCGTCATCCAGTCTAATGGACGGATTGTCCTCAAATCAATTACCTCGGCACTGATGCCTTCTTTTTCCAATTCGGCAGCAGCTCCCAAAGCTACTTTCATCATTTTATTATAAGAGACGATAGTTACATCGCGGCCCTGCTTTTTCACATCAGCTTTACCTATTGGGATGTAGTATTCTTCATCGGGCACATCGCTTTTATCCCCATACATTACTTCACTTTCCATAAATATTACGGGGTCTTGTTCATAACGTATAGCTTGTTTAAGCAAACCTTTAGCATCGTAGCCATTAGAAGGTGATACCACTTTTATACCCGGGATATTTGCGTAATAGCTTTCAAAAGCGGTTGAATGCTGGGCACCTAACTGGCCTGCGCTGCCATTGGGTCCGCGAAAAACAAT
>JAYSXR010000051.1:0-17610 GCA_043717145.1 Chitinophagaceae bacterium
TCTAAAGCCGGGCTTTGCTTTGTATCAATAATTGAGCAATTTTATATTTCAACAATATATCAAACCCAGCCATCCTCCATTTCTTAACGCTTTTTCTCAGAGGCCATTCTCAACACCAATAGAAATGGGCCTTTGCCCTTATTATGCTTAATCCTATATCAAAGGTGGTTTTAGAATACCGGGGTGAAACGTTATTTCAATCGGTTGTGCACTGCTATTTGCGTGCGGTATAACCACTTCTTCACCCATCACTTATAATACCTGTTCTGCTCTATCTCTTCACGCACTTTTTCCGGCACTAGGTAGCGGATGGTTTTTCCTTGTTTGATATTGTTGCGTATCTCTGTTGCAGATAATTCAAGCATGGGTGCATTCAATATAGTAACACTTGCATTCCAGGAAACTTTTACCTCAAAGCCGGGGCGTTTATAAATAATAAAGGGATAGTTCTTAACCAACAGTTCAAAATTTTTCCATCGTGGAAGATTTTGAAAACTATCGCTGCCCATAATAATAGAGAATTGGTGATGCGGATATTTTTCTTGTAAATAGGTGAGTGTATCAATTGTATAAGAGGGGCGGGGCAGTTTAAATTCCACGTCAGACGCTTTTAAACGCAGGTCATCTTCCACGGCAAGGTTCACCAGGTGCAGCCGGTGATATTCATTTAACAAAACAGAAGAGGGTTTCAAAGGGTTTTGGGGAGATACCATAAACCAAACCTGCTGCATATCAGTATGGTTGGCCACATAACTGGCCACAATCAGGTGACCTGTATGAATGGGGTTAAATGAACCAAAGTAAAGGCCTATTTTCATCTATATAATTGATAATCAAATTGTTATGATTATTATGCGATTTCAACAAAAATACTATTCGCCTCGTTTATCCTGAGACTCAGATGATACCCAGATACTGAAATGGATATCGGATCGCCTAAAGGTGCTTTTTGTTCTACTGTAACCAATTCCCCCGGAATACAGCCCATCTCCATTAGTTTTATAAAAATATCATCCTTTTCAAATGAATGGATCACAGCTTTTTGGCCCACGGCTAACTCAGACAATCGTTTCATCTCCTTTCTTATTAATATTGTTTAAAGGTAAAGCGGTAGCAAAGCTTTTTGTTACGAATTTTGGAGTTATACAATCAATACAATGGAAGCAGTATTTTTTCGCTCAGCAGACCGGCAGTTATCGCTAAGCGGTAAAACAGCTTTAAAGGCTTTTATCCTGGGTATATTTAAAAAAGAAAAGATAGCCCTTGACTCTCTTACTTATGTTTTTTGTTCCGATGCCTTCCTGCTCCAGATGAACCGTGACTTTCTTCAACACGACTACTATACCGACATAATCACATTTTGCCTTTCTGAAAAAGGGCAATCCGTTGAGGCTGAAGTATATATAAGCATAGACAGGGTGAAAGACAATGCCAGAACACTCGGCTCTTCCCAAAAGCAGGAAACACTTCGGGTAATTTTTCACGGAGCACTTCATCTTTGTGGTTATACTGATAAAAAGAAAAGTGAAATTGCCCTCATGAGGTCAAAAGAGGACCAATATTTGCTTTTATTTGAAAAAAGCATTTGAATGCGCAGGTTTCTGATCTTTTGTTTCTTTATCATACCTTTTATTTCCTTTTCGCAGTTTTCTACCATAGAACTGGAAGTTAAGCCCGTACCAGAACCTTTTACGCGGTATTCATCAGTAGACAATTGGAACCGTTCGTTACCGGCATTTAAAAAACTATCCATTCAGTCGGGGGAGTTTTTATATTGGATAAATTACTGTCGTTCGAATCCTGAAAGATTCTGGGATAGTGTGATTGCCCCCGTTTTAGTTGCCTTTCCCGCATTAAACAAGGCCGAAGCCATTAGTTTACGCTCGGACCTGATTAAGACAGGCAAGCTTTCTATGTTTTCCCTGAATAGTGCCCTCCTTACAACGGCTCAACAACATGCAGCGGATATCTCTCAGAAAAATGCTAATCCAAGCCATACCTCTACTGATGGAACTAATTTTGGGACGAGGATGAAGCGAGCGGGTATTAAAACTTGTGCTAACGAAAATATTTCCGTGAGCAGCCAAAACATTCTTTTATCCGTTTTACTCCTTTATTTAGATATCGGACTTCCCGAGCTTGGGCATAGAAAGTCATTACTGAACCCAAATCTCGTTGAAACCGGAATTGGATCTGCTTCCTACGGAAAAGATAAGGATCAGTTCTTTATGGTACAGGATCTAGCTTGCTCGCAGCAATAAAAGGTTCCACGAATCCCTGTTTCATCCAGAAACATATACCTAAATACTTTTAAGAAAGTTCCACGTGTCACAGTTTCACCCAGAAACATTTTCTACTTTTACGTATGCCAAGGAAAACATGGACTCCACAAACAGAAGTTACCGACTCGCTCATTCGCTGTAGAGAGAAAAGGAAATGGCAATTAAGCTATCGGAGATACGTATTAGAGAAAATGCCCAGCGAAGCATATGCTCCTTACTTTGGTTTAGATATTAAATCACTACGCAATTGGTTTGAGCTGCAGTTTACCGAAGACATTAATTGGGACAACTTTGGAAAAGCCTGGCAATTTGATCATATTGTACCCACAACCTATTTTGATTATACAAACGAGGCTGACCTTTTGCTGTGCTGGAACTTCATTAATCTTCGGGTGGAGAAAATAGAAAGCAACAAAAATCGCGGTAACCGCATAGACCTTCTGGCGGTGAGGCCTTATTTTCAGGAACTTTTCAATAGAACCGGATACTCACTTTGCAGCAAAATGCTTACAAAAATTGAAACCATCGAGGTATCAAATATTGAAAGCCACCCGACCATTGAAAACTTTATTCTACAAAACAAGGCACATCTTGAAAGCATTACCACGCTTGATCATACAGAATTTAACCGCCTCAACCAGGGAATAACCCTTTCTGAGCTCTTACTCGAAAGGGAAATAGTAAGAAAGTTCGGTTCAGGCCCAAAACCATAAAGTATCTTTGCGCCATGTTTCCAGAATATGATGTGATAGTAGTAGGTGCCGGCCATGCCGGTTGTGAAGCAGCAGCCGCAGCAGCCAACCTGGGCAGCAAGGTTTTGTTGATTACCATGAACATGCAGACGATTGCCCAAATGAGCTGTAACCCGGCCATGGGTGGTATTGCCAAAGGTCAGATTGTGAGAGAGATAGATGCGATGGGGGGCTATAGCGGTATAGTTAGCGACCAGAGCACCATCCAATTCAGGATGCTGAACCGCAGCAAAGGTCCTGCTATGTGGAGCCCGCGTACACAGAACGACCGGATGCTGTTTGCAGCAACCTGGCGTGAAATGCTGGAGAATACCCCGAATGTTGATTTTTACCAGGATATGGTTCGCTCTATCATCATCAAAGGAAACAAAGCCTGCGGTGTAGTTACGGGGCTGGGGCATGAAGTGCGCTCAAAATCGGTTGTGGTAACCAGTGGTACTTTTTTAAACGGCATTATTCATATTGGAGAGAAACAGTTTGGTGGCGGACGTGTAGCCGAAAAAGCAGCCACCGGAATTACTGAACAGCTGGTTGAATTTGGGTTTGAAAGTGACCGCTTGAAAACAGGAACACCACCAAGGGTTGATGGCCGCAGTCTTGACTACAGCAAAATGGAAGAACAGAAAGGCGATACCGAAATTGTGGGCTTCTCCTATACTAATACAAAACGCATTAAGCCGGAAGAACAAAGAAGCTGCCATATTACTTATACCAACGATACGGTTCATGATATTTTAAAAACAGGGTTCGACAGGAGTCCTATGTTCCAGGGAAGGATTGAGGGCGTTGGGCCAAGGTATTGTCCGAGTATTGAAGATAAGATCAATCGTTTTGCCGAGCGTGACAGGCATCAATTATTTGTAGAGCCTGAAGGTTGGAATACGGTTGAAATATATGTAAACGGATTTTCGACTTCATTACCGGAAGATGTGCAATACGAAGCGCTTCGTATGGTTGCGGGGTTTGAGAATGTTCGCATATTCCGTCCGGGTTATGCGATAGAGTACGATTATTTTCCACCTACACAATTGAAATATTCTCTTGAAACTAAATTGTTGAGCAACCTGTTTTTTGCCGGCCAGATTAACGGGACCACCGGTTATGAAGAAGCGGCCTGCCAGGGTTTAATGGCGGGAATCAATGCCCATCAAAAAGCAAGGGAGCTGGAGCCGGTCGTTTTAAAAAGAAGCGAGGCGTATATAGGCGTTTTGATTGACGACCTGATAAGTAAGGGAACCGAAGAACCATACCGGATGTTTACCAGTCGCGCTGAATTCAGAACGCTGCTACGCCAGGACAATGCAGACTTGCGATTAACAGAACTCAGCTATCGCCTGGGCCTTGCTTCACAGGAAAGAATGGATAATGTAGTTACTAAAAGAGACCAGGTGGCAGAAGTTAAAAAGGTGCTCACCGGTTTTAGTATTGAGCCCGAAGACGTGAATGATTATTTTACCGGAATTCAATCCGCCACCATTACAGAAAAACAAAAAGTTTCCAAAATAATATTACGGCCCAATGTTAGCCTTCCATCTTTATTAAAAGTGGTTCCGGGTTTACAGGAATCGCTGGCTGATATTTCAACGGATGCTTTAGAGCAGGCTGAGATTCAAATAAAATATGAACGTTATATTGAAAAGGAACAGGAGATTGTAACAAAAATGAGCCAGCTGGAAAATATGGTCATTCCTTCAACCTTCGACTATGACCGCGTGAATGCTTTGTCTAACGAAGCTTTACAAAAATTTAAAAAAATCAAACCGTCCACGCTTGGGCAGGCAAGTCGCATAAGTGGTGTGAACCCGAGTGATGTGCAGATACTGATGGTGTATATGGGTAGATGAGCTGACAGGTTATACACTATAGTTATTCGTGAACAGTGTTACGCTTGAACTGATGCGATTTATCAATAACTTTCGTTTCATAAACACTCATTTATGAACAAACTACTGCTATCGGCTTTCGCCGTTTCTCTTTTTTTTATTTCATGTAAACAGCCCGCAACTCCATCCCTGCAAGCATATCACGCAATAACAGATAGTGGTGTTCAAACAGGTGGTGTAAAAATGATTGCCGTTAAAACACCTGTTGGAAAATTTAATGTTTGGACGAAACGTTTTGGCAACAATCCTAAAATAAAAGTACTGTTATTGCATGGCGGCCCCGGTGGTACACATGAGATCTTCGAATCATTCGAGAGTTATTTTCCGCAAGAGGGAATTGAGTTTTATGAATATGACCAGCTGGGTTCTTATTTTAGTGAAAAACCCAGAGACAGCAGCTTATGGACTGCGCCACGCTTTGTGGAAGAAGTAGAACAAGTTAGAAAAGCATTGGGATTAAACAAAGACAATTTTTATCTGCTCGGACATAGTTGGGGCGGCATCTTAGCCATAGAATATGCGCTGAAATACCAGGACAATTTGAAAGGCCTGATCATCAGTAACATGATGAGCAGCTGCCCGGCTTATGGAAAATATGCGGCTGATGTATTGTCAAAACAAATAAATCCTACAGTTTTAGATACGATACATTCCATAGAAGCCAGGAGCGATTTTGCCAGTCCAAAATACATGCAGCTTTTATTACCTAATTTTTATAACCAACACTTATGCAGGTTACAGCCCTGGCCGGAAGCGTTACAGCGCGCGTTTCCGCATATCAACAATGAGATATATACAATGATGCAGGGTCCATCAGAATTTGGCGTTGGTGGGAGATTAGCCAATTGGGATCGGAGCAAAGACCTCCCTCAGATTAAAACGCCCACCCTAACGATCGGCGGACAACATGATACCATGGATCCGGAGCACATGAAATGGATGGCTACGCAGGTACAGAATGGGCGAAGTTTAATTTGTCCGAACGGAAGCCACTGTTCTATGTGGGATGACCAGCCCGCCTACTTTCCCGGCCTTATACGTTTTATTAAAGATGTGGATAATGGCACTTTTAAAAAGTAGCTTCTCACCGACATAAAACAGGCTTTACCGAAAATATGATGAATGGTTTTTGTTATTGGTACATTTCAGTAGTTTTATCATCTTCCAAAACCAACTAATGTATTATGAGAAAATTCAAGCTCCTGCTTTCCGGGCTCTTGTTCGCATTTTTGCTGCAAGCCCAGGAAACATTCCCTGTAAATGGTGTTGCTGATAAACGGGAAGGCTGTTATGCTTTTACCAATGCCACTATCGTAAAAGACGCACAAACAATATTAAACAATGCAACACTTGTTATCCGCGACGGGAAGATTGTTGCCGTAGGTGCTGCTGGTGTTGCTATTCCAAAAGATGCGATAGTAATAGATTGTAAAGACAAATACATTTATCCTTCATTTATTGATATTTACAGTGATTATGGCATTGCGGCCCCAACGCGCGATTTGACAGCCGGCGGAAGAGGCGGTGGCGGCGGATTTGGCAATACACCTGCGCAAATAGCATCCGGCACCAAAGGCGCATATGGATGGAACCAGGCAATCAAGCCGGAAACCGAGGCTTCTAAATTATTTTCAGTTGATGATGCCAAGGCAAAAACTTTTCGTGAAAATGGTTTTGGTACCGTACTTACCCATGTAAAAGATGGTATTGCTAGAGGAACCGGAACCGTGGTTACCCTGGCCAATCTTAATGAGAACCTTGTTTTTGTTAAAGAAAAAGCTTCGGCACATTATTCTTTAAGCAGAGGCTCTTCTACACAGAGTTACCCCCAAAGTCTGATGGGTACCATTGCTTTGTTACGCCAAACCTACCTGGATGCCCAATGGTATAAAAACAGGCCAGCTAAAGAAGGAATAAACCTGTCGTTACAGGCATGGAACGATAACCAGTCATTACCACAGATTTTTGAAGCTGATGATAAATGGAACGATCTGCGTGCAGACCGTATAGGAAAAGAATTTGGTGTTCAGTACATTATTAAAGCCGGCGGTAATGAATACCAGCGGATAAAAGAAATTGCTGCAACAAAAGCAACCTATATTCTTTCACTCAATTATCCACAGGCCATGGATGTAGAAGACCCCAACGATGCAAGGGCCGTTTCTTTGGGTGATATGAAACACTGGGAACTCGCTCCATCAAACCCTGCTGCTTTTGAAAAAGCAAATATTCCTTTCTGCTTAACCACAGCCGACCTGAGGGACCCAAAACAATTCTTTACCAATTTGCGTAAAGCTTTTGATATGGGTTTATCAGAAACAAAAGCATTAGAGGCTTTAACCAGGGTTCCTGCAACAATATTAGGTGTATATGATAAAGTAGGAAGTATAGAAACCGGCAAGCTTGCCAACTTCCTGATTACATCCGGGCCGGTTTTCTCTGATAAAACCGTTTTTCTTACCAACTGGGTACAGGGTGAAAAATATAGCATTAAAGAAGATGCCTGGTATGATGTGAAAGGAACATATACATTATCCATGACTACCGTAAATGGTCCGGTTAGTTATACTTTAGATGTAAAAAGCACTGCTGCTGCCAACCTTATTGGAAAAGATACGCTAACGGGTAAGTTTAGTTTTGATGGAAAAATGGTTAAACTCAGCTTTTCACCTGTTCCTTCTAGAAGGCCACAAACGACTGTTACTTCACTACCGGCAGGAAGCGGTGGTTTTCCTGCTGGTGGTGGTGGTGGTTTTACCCGGGGTGGCGGTGGCGCACCCGGAAGCACACAATATAGGCTGAGCGGTGTAGCCAGTGGTACGACATGGAACGGTACCGGCGAAGATACTGCCGGCAATAAGCTTACCTGGACCGCAACATTTGTTGCTGCTTCCGCTGCTTCGGTTGATTCTGTAAGAAAAAGACCAACCTTTCCACAGAGGCTCTCAAAAGTTACTTTTCCCTTTGATGGATATGGTTGGGAAGAAGCACCAAAACAGGAATCTCTCCTGATTAAAAATGCAACCGTATGGACCAACGAAAAAGAGGGTAGACTGGAAAATACAGACGTACTACTAAAAGACGGCAAGATTGCAAAAGTGGGTAAAAACCTAAGCGATGCCGGCGCTACTGTTATAGATGCAACCGGCAAACACGTTACAGCGGGCATTATAGATGAGCACTCGCATATTGCTGCGGCCTCTATTAATGAAGGCGGGCAGTCCGTAACATCGGAAGTGCGCATTGCCGATAACCTGAATCCTGAAGACATTAATATCTATCGCCAGTTAAGCGGTGGCGTAACCTCTTCACATATCCTCCACGGCTCGGCCAACACTATTGGCGGACAAACACAATTGATCAAATTACGCTGGGGTGCCAATGATGATGATCTTAAGTTTAAAGGCTGGGATCCCTTTATTAAATTCGCATTAGGAGAAAATGTAAAACGCACAACGTCTACAAACAATAACCGCTTCCCTGATACACGCATGGGAGTTGAGGAAGTTTTAAACGATGCCTTCGCAAGGGCCAGGGATTATGAAAAAGACCTGAAAGCCGATCTTACAACAAGACGTGACCTGGAGCTTGATGCACTTGTTGAGATCCTGAATAAAAAACGTTTCATTACTTGTCACTCTTATGTACAAAGTGAGATCACTGCAGCCTTACGCGTGGGAGATAAATACGGTTTTAAATTCAACACGTTCACGCATATCCTGGAAGGTTATAAAGTAGCCGATAAAATGAAAATTCACGGCTCCAGTGCTTCTACGTTTGCAGACTGGTTTTATTATAAAGTAGAGGTAACTGATGCGATCGCCTACAATGCGGCCATCATGCAAAAAGTGGGTTTAAATGTTTGTATCAATTCTGATGATGCTGAAATGGCCCGTCGCCTTAACCAGGAAGCGGGTAAAGTGGTTCGCTATGGCGGCGTAAGCGAAGAAGATGCCTTTAAAATGGTAACCCTCAATCCTGCTAAAGCGCTTCATGTAGACGATAAAGTAGGCAGTATTAAAGCCGGCAAAGATGCAGACATCGTTATCTGGAGCGATAACCCGTTGAGCATTTATGCCAAATCGGAAAAAACAATTGTTGATGGTATTATTTATTTCGATCGCCAAAAAGATACTGAGCAGCGGAAAAAAATAAGTGCAGAACGATTCCGGCTCACGCAGAAAATGATCGGTGAAAAAAGAACTGGTGGCCCCGGTGCCGTTAGGCCCGCAGAACCAAGCTGGCAGTTTATTTTAAGCTGCGGAGATCATGATCATCATGACGGACTTTACACTATTGATATCCAGGAAGGCGAGACTATTAACAAATAAACTGACTGATTATGAAAAAAATATTTAGTACAATAACCGCAGTTCTTCTTGTAACCTGTTTTATGCAGGCGCAGGAAGTGGTGTATCCGACAAAAGAATACAAGGGCCGTTTATTCATTACAAACGGAACTGTTCATATTGGCAATGGCACCGTTTTAGAAAACGCCACGGTTGAAGTAAATAATGGAAAGATCGTAAATGTGGGAGCCGGTATTACGGTTTCCGGAAGCGATTCAAAACTGGTTGACGCAAAGGGTAAACATGTTTATCCCGGGCTCATCCTTCCTTCATCCGACCTTGGCCTGAAAGAAATTGCCAATGGCGTAAGGGGCAGTAATGATTATACAGAACTTGGTGAGTTTAATCCGAGTATCCGCTCCATAACTGCTTACAATACAGATTCAAGGGTGATTAATGTATTGCGGTCTAATGGAATTTTGCTGGCCAGCGTTGCCCCCGAAGGAGGAACCATCAGTGGCTCATCAAGCGTTGTACAATTAGATGCATGGAACTGGGAAGATGCCGCCTATAAAATGGATGCCGGTATACACATGAACATGCCAAGCTTTATTAATCGTTTTGGAAGAAGGGGTGGCGCTATCCCCGCAGGCATTCCTCCGGCACTGCTCGCAAGCCTTGGGTTTGGTAGTGGTGCTGCCGATCCAGCAATAGCAGCACTTGATAAGGTAGAAGAAACCAAATCTTTCTTACGTCAGGCTAAAGCTTATTTACAGGAACCTGCCCATAAGAATACCAATTTAAAATTTGAGGCTTTAAAAGGATTATTTGATAAGAAACAGAAACTCTTCATACATGGTGACCAGGTAAAACAGATGTTGATCGCCATTGATTTTGTAAAAGAGTTTGGGTTTGATGTTGTAATTGTTGGTGGCAGTGAAAGCTTTCAGATTGCCGACCTGTTAAAAGCAAATAATATTGCGGTAATACTCGGCCAGGAGCATGCACTTCCCGCCACCGAAGATGATGATGTGGATCAACCTTATAAAACACCTGCTGTTTTACAAAAAGCAGGCGTGCTTTTCGCGCTTAATGATACTCATGATGAGGCCCGCTACCGTAACCTTTCTTATAATGCCGGAACCGCTGCCACTTATGGATTAACCAAAGAGCAGGCACTACAGGCCATCACATTAGACGCCGCAAAGATATTAGGCGTGGATGATAAAACCGGTTCATTGGAAGCAGGCAAAGATGCTAATATTGTTATCAGCGAGGGTGATCTGCTGGATATGAAAAGCAGTACGATTACCAATGCTTTTATTCAAGGCCGCCAGATAAGCTTAGACAATAAACAAAAAGAACTCTATGAGCGATATAAATTTAAGTACGGCATCAAATAAATCATAAAGAACCCTTCTAATTAGATTTTTTTCGGAAAGCCCCTGCAATATTTGCGGGGGTTTTCGTTTTCTGAACTTGCCTGTGCACCGTTAATCTCATTTTTTTTCCGTTCGACTTTGTTTCCATCCCCTTAACAGTAACCTGCGTGTAACCTTTTTACTTTTACTACGTTTGAATTCGTAGATGACCCCCTGTCTGGATGACAAATAAAGAAAAAAACGGCCGCTAAACCATTGGCCCGGTACTAAAAAATAATTATGAAATCATTCCTTTTTGCCTTTTGTACAACGTTGTTATTTATGGGCCTTTCGGCACAAAATGCAGACAAGCCGGTTAAGAAGCTGGCTGCGGTTCGTACAACACAAAAGATCGTTATTGATGGCGATCTGAAAGACGATGCCTGGCAATTGGCCCCTGTTGCCACAGACATGGTAGAATGGCGCCCCAGTTTTGGGAAAATTGAGCATTATGCAAACAGAACGGAGATCCGGATCCTTTATGATAATTCTGCCATTTATGTCGGCGGTTTCTGTCACCAGGCAAGCAACGACAGTATTTCATCAGAACTGGTGGGCCGGGATCAGGTAGGCGTAAATGATTTTGTAGGTGTTCTGTTTGATACCTATAATGATAAGATAAATGGCTTTGGTTATTATGTAACGCCGTTAGGTGAGCAGTTTGACGCCAAATATTCATCCAATGGTGAAGATGCCAGCTGGAACAGTGTTTATGAAACCAATGCGAAAATTGTTCCCGGCGGCTGGGTATTTGAAATGAGGATTCCATATTCCGCCATCCGCTTCAGCAATAACAATAAGCAGGATTGGGGTTTTAATATAACCCGGCGCAATTCTATGAGTGGCAAACAATTCATGTGGAGCCCTACCAACCCTACGATTGGAGGCAACTTTTTTGCACAGTTTGGATTGTGGACGGGGATAGAAAATATCAAACCGCCGGTCCGCTTATCCTTTTCTCCTTATCTATCAACTTACGCCAATCATTATCCTTATAATGATCCGGCGAAAAAGAATTTCGCCACTTCGGTAAATGGCGGGATGGACGTTAAATATGGCATTAACCAGGCATTTACGTTAGATATGACGCTGATACCCGATTTTGGCCAGGTACAAAGTGATAACCAGGTATTGAACCTGACACCTTTTGAAGTAAAATACAATGAGAATCGTTCTTTTTTTACAGAAGGAACGGAGCTTTTTGGTAAGGGTAATCTTTTTTACAGCCGCCGGATAGGTGGGGAACCGCTACATTATTATGATGTAGGTAATCAATTAAAGCCAGGGGAAACAATTGCCAGAAACCCGCAGGATACGAGGCTTATCAACGCTACCAAGGTGAGCGGAAGAACTTCTTCAGGACTGGGTATTGGGGTATTCAATGCCATTACCAATACACAATATGCAACCATTGATTATAATGGCAAAGAATCGAGAAAGATAGAAACAGATCCGTTAACCAATTATAATATCATAGTCTTTGATCAGTCTTTGAAACATAATTCCAGTGTTTCACTCATTAATACCAATGTATCCCGAAACGGTAAAGAATACGATGCCAATGTTACCGCTGTTCTATGGGACCTTTATGATAAAAAGAACAACTGGAACCTGTCTGGTAAAATTGGTGAAAGCCAGTTAATCGGTTACCTGCCGGGAGGGAAAACAAAGTCGGGGTACACCCACAATATTGGATTGGGCAAAACCGGCGGACGCTTTAACGTGAATTTTTCTCAGGAGTTGGCTGATAATAAATACGGCAGCAACGATATGGGCTATTTTACCAACAATAACTTTGTAGACCACAACCTTTGGATGGGTTATAAATGGATAAAACCAAAAGCGTTTTACAACCGCATGAACCTAAACTTTAATGGTTCATACTCTGTAAGGTTTAAGCCCTGGGATTATCAAACAGCAAGGGTAAATGTAAACCTGAATGGCCAGTTAAAAAGTTTGTGGTTTGTAGGTTTCTTTGCGAACGTTATCGCGGAGCAAAACGATTTTTATGAAGCCCGTGCTGCGGGCCGCGTATTTAAGCGTCCGGGCCGCTATGTGTATGGTGGTTGGCTCGAATCCAATAACGCTAAAAAATATTCTGCAAATATTGAGTTGGATTTATCTCACTCTGAGAAATATGCGGCGAATGGATATGAATTAAGTTTAAGAAACCGGTACCGCTTTAATAAGAAGTTATCTATAAGCACCAGCACAAACCTATCTATTTTCGGTAATAACCTTGGCTATGCCACCACTTCGGCCGACAGTATCATTTTTGCTCTCCGTAAAAGAAATACTGTTGAGAATGTCTTTGCTATTAAATACAATTTCAACAACAAAATGGGATTGAGTTTACGTGCGAGGCACTACTGGAGCAAAGTAGAAAACCAACATTTTTTTAACCTAAAGCAGGATGGCGGCCTTACACCCATTGCCGGCATTAACAGCAACGTAGATTATAATGTGAATTATTTTAATATTGATATGGTGTATACCTGGCAGTTTGCTTTGGGCAGCTTTGTAAATGTGGTGTGGAAAAATGCTGCAGGCACTTTTGATAATGACGTAAGTGGCGGCTATTTTAAAAACGCAAGCACTACCTTCGATGCGCCACAACTGAATAGCTTGTCTATACGTGTTATTTATTTCCTGGACTACCTGTCACTAAAAAAGAAATAGTTTTTTCTTGCCCCCGGCAGAAAGCGCACTTATGGGTGCTTTCCTATTTTCTACGGCCAGTTTCATTACCTTAGCCTTATGAGTAAGAAATTATTTCTGCTAGATGCGTTTGCACTGATTTATCGGGCATATTATGCGCTGATCCGCAACCCGCGTATCACCTCAAAAGGAAGGAATACGAATGCGCAATTTGGCTTTACGAATACTTTGTTTGAACTGATCAACAAAGAAAAGCCAACACACCTCGCCGTTTGTTTCGATACACATGCCCCCACAGAAAGGCATACTGATTTTACAGATTATAAAGCCAATCGCCAGGAAGCACCGGAAGACCTTTTAGCTTCCCTGCCCGATATAAAGCGAATCATAAGTGGTTTTAATATTCCCGTTGTAGAACTGGATGGCTATGAAGCAGATGATGTTATTGGAACGGTGGCCTGGCAGGCGGCTGATCTGGGCTATGAAGTTTTTATGGTAACGCCAGATAAAGATTATGGCCAGCTGTTAACCCATCCGGGAGTATTTATTTACAAGCCACCTTCTTTTGGTAACCCGGAAGAGATCCTTACTGCAGAAAAAATCTGTGCCAAATGGGATATACAACGGGTAGAGCAGGTTATAGATATGCTGGGATTGATGGGAGATGCGGTAGATAACATACCGGGCATTGCCGGTGTGGGAGAAAAGACCGCCGCAAAACTGTTAAAAGAATTTGACAGCCTGGAAAATATTTTAGCTAATGCAGATACGATTAAAGGCGCGCTTGGTGAAAAAGTACGTAACGGAAAAGAAATGGCCATCATGAGTAAAAAGTTGGCCACCATTATTACTAATGTACCCGTCGCTTTTCACGAAGAAGATTACCGGCTCAAGGAATGGAACAAAGACGCACTGGTAGAAGTGTTTACAGAATTGGAATTTAAAACATTGGGCAAAAGAATTCTGGGCAACGAATTTAATGCCTTTCATACTGCGCCGCATAGTGTACAGACTGACCTCTTCGGAAATTCAGTGTCCCTAAAAACAGATTCCAGAAATATAAAAAAAGATACTACTCCAATCATCAACGGTGAAGAAAGCAGTGGATTACTCGCAGAAAAAAACATCAACAATACCGAACACAATTATATTCTTGTTCAGTCGGAAGAAGAAATAAAAAAACTGGTTACTACGCTACTCCTTGAAAAAGAAATTTGTTTTGATACCGAAACAACCAATATTGATGCAAATGAAGCAGAACTGGTAGGTTTAAGTTTCTCTTTTAAAAAAGGGGAGGGCTATTATATACCATGTCCGGCAGACAAAACAATTACACAAAATATCCTTGATCAATTCGATCCGCTTTTCAACAATACCGGTATAACCTGGATTGGGCAGAACCTTAAGTATGATATGCTAATGCTTAAATGGTATATCAAAGAATTGAAAGGAACTATTTTCGATACCATGCTTGCCCATTACCTGATAGAGCCGGAAGGCAGGCGCAGCATGGATTTACTGAGTGCCCAATATTTGGGTTACGAACCCGTACATATTGATGAGCTGATAGGTAAGAAAGGAAAAACGCAGGGCACCATGCGGGATGTGGATATTGAAAAGGCAAAAGAATATGCTGCAGAAGATGCAGACATTACCTTCCAGCTTAAACAGGTTTTTGTTCCCCTTCTCAAAGAAAAGGATGTTCAGCGCGTTTTTAATGAAGTAGAAAATCCATTGGTTCGCGTATTAACCGATATGGAATTTGAGGGTGTTAAAATTGATGTGGGCTTTTTAAAAGACTATAGTAAGGAACTGGAAAAAGATGCCAAACAGTTTGAAGAAAACGTGTATACACAGGCCGGCGTTCGGTTTAACCTTGCTTCGCCGAAACAGTTAGGGGAAGTCTTGTTTGAAATATTAAAGATTGATTCCAAAGCTAAAAAAACAAAGACCGGACAATATGCAACAGGGGAAGATGTATTGCAGAAGCTCGCCAGCAATAACCCGATTGTTGCAGATATACTGGGGTTCCGAGAGCTCACAAAATTAAAAAGCACCTATGTTGATGCACTTCCACAAATCATCAATAGCAAAACAGGGCGCGTACACACATCGTATGCGCAGGCTGTTGCGGTTACGGGCAGGTTAAGTAGCAATAATCCAAATTTGCAAAATATCCCTATCCGCAGTGATAGAGGAAGAGAAATCCGCAAAGCATTTATTCCCCGGGACAGTAACCACATTTTAGTTAGTGCGGATTATTCTCAAATCGAATTGCGCATTGTAGCCGCCATCAGCGGCGACCCGAATATGTGCGAAGCTTTTCAACAAGGCAAAGACATCCACACAGCCACTGCGGCCAAAGTATATAATATACCCGAAGCCGATGTAACAAAAGAAATGCGTTACAAAGCCAAAAGTGTAAACTTCGGTATCATTTATGGCCAGGGGGCTTTCGGTCTCGCCGATAACCTCGGTATACCAAGATCAGAAGCAAAAGAGATCATTGATAATTATAAGAAAGAGTTCGTTGGTATCACTTCTTATATGGCAGAAACCATCCAATTTGCAAAGGAGAATGGTTATGTGCAAACATTGATGGGACGTAAGCGATGGTTAAAAGACATCAATTCTTCCAACTTTACTGTTCGGGGTTATGCCGAGCGAAATGCCATTAATTCGCCGATACAAGGTACCGCAGCCGATATGATCAAGCTCGCGATGATTGCTATTCATCAAAAAATTAAAGATGCGAAACTCAAGTCAAAAATGATCCTACAGGTGCATGATGAATTGGTGTTTGATGCCGTTCCGGAAGAATTGGATATTTTAAAACCCTTAATTTTAAATGGCATGAAAGCCGCTCTCGCCCTGCCAAATAATGTTCCGGTAGATGCAGAATTAGGTGTAGGTGAGAACTGGCTCGTGGCACACTAAACGTGCCTCCCGAAACGGCAATAAAAAACACGCTATGACAAACGAACAAACAATCAACCGTTTTTACACCGCATTTAAGCAGCTGGATTATGCAACCATGCAATCCTGCTATCATGCAGAGGCAGTATTTAATGATCCCGCTTTTGGCCTGCTTGATGGGAATGAAACCCGTGCCATGTGGGAGATGTTGTGTAAACGGGCAAAAGATTTTTCTATAGTGTATGGTAATATCCGGCTGCTGGATGAAGAATATACCACTTGTGATTGGACCGCCTCCTACCTCTTTTCAAAAACCGGCCGCCGGGTAGTAAACAAAATAACGGCGCACATGAAATTTAAGGACGGGCTGATCATTGAACATACCGATGCGTTTGATATTTATCGCTGGACAAGGCAGGCCCTTGGCCTTCCCGGGTTATTGTTTGGCTGGTCGCCCTGGATGAACAAACGGATTCAAAAAAAAGCGAAAGAGGGGCTGGCAAAGTTTATGGATAGCTGATCGCTTACACAAGCTTTATCATACACAGGTTTTAATTATATTTAATGTATGAACTGGAATTTTTATTTTAAAAGCATCTGGCTTATCGGCGGCCGTTATTTTTTGATAGCGGGGATTGCTTTTTCTTTGTATTACCTCGTCTTCAGAAACCGGTTCCTCTATAAAAAAATACAGACACGGTTTCCGGGGAATACCGACTACCTGCGCGAAATGGGCTATTCTGTTCTTACAATTTTTATTTTCGCTTTTGTGTCGCTAACCCTTTTTACCAACCCGACAATTGCGCCACACACAACACGTTACCTTGATATAAATCAATATGGCTGGGCCTACTATATACTCGCTTATCCGCTGATGTTTATCATGCACGATACCTATTTTTATTTCACCCACCGGCTTATGCACCATAAGCGGTTATTTAAATGGTTTCATTTGGTACATCACAAGTCGGTCAATCCATCGCCATGGGCGGCATACGCTTTTCATCCGTTGGAGGCCGTGGTAGAAGTGGGTATCGTTATTATTTTCCTGTTTACCATTCCCATACACAAAACACACCTGATGATCTTTTTTTTAATGATGATCGTGTATAATGTATATGGACACCTGGGTTATGAATTATATCCAAAAGGTTTTAGCACGGGCCGTATAGGCAGATGGATCAACACTTCCATCAACCATAACCAGCACCATCAGTATTTTAAAGGGAATTATGGTTTGTACTTTCTTTTCTGGGACCGTGTGTTTGGAACCGTTCGTGAGGATTATGATGCAAAGTTTGAAGAGGTAAAAACGAGGACTTCGGCAACCATTTAACCGTTCAGGCCGCTTTAGCGTCCCGACCGTTTAGCGTGGCTTTTTATAAATAGGCACCGTGCTGCACGGCTCA
>JAYSXR010000052.1:0-1980 GCA_043717145.1 Chitinophagaceae bacterium
CGCCTCACACCTGTTGAAGCTTTGATGAAGTTGAATGAGATAAAGGGGCTGTTGAAATAATTGTAACGATTAATTCATTTTTCAAAGATCAATCGCCATACCATGCATGCCGTATTCCTATATTTTCTTTTCGCATTCATATATATGATAAAGTATCAACCTTATTAATCAATAGCATGAACCAAAAAATAGCCCATGTTGCGATTGTTGTAAGAGATTACGATGAAGCCATTGCCTTTTACACTGAGAAATTACATTTCATTTTAGTGGAAGACACCACATTAAGCGATACCAAACGCTGGGTAATGGTGGCTCCGCAAGGATCCGATGGCTGCACTATTTTATTGGCCAGAGCGGCAAATGATGAACAGATAAGCCGCATAGGCAACCAGACAGGGGGCCGCGTTTTTATGTTTTTATATACCGACGATTTTTGGCGTGACTATCATGCTTATACATCCAACAATATCAATTTTGTTCGCCTACCCACGGAAGAGCCCTACGGAACTGTAGCAGTTTTTGAAGATCTGTATGGCAATCTATGGGACTTGATTGGACCACACAAATAGGGTTACCCATTTAAAAAAAAATAAGCAGTGTGCATTTATTTTCCGGTAATGCATCCAACATCTCCATACATACACTTGAAAAGAAGAAGTTAGATTTATGATATAATTATTTCTACTGATTATTAAACCTAAATCTAAAATAATCAGCTATGAACAATTTATTTGTAACAACTAGTAAAAAAGTAGCTTCAAAGATTGTATTGTTTGTTTCAGCAATGCTTATGTCTTATGTAACATTTGCAAAAGACGAAAAGAAAGTAGATGTAAATATTACAACCAAAGGTGACGGAGGTTTTTTAAATAATCCTATCGTTTGGGTAATAGGTATTGCTGTCTTTATCCTGTTACAGGTAGCAATTTTAAAGAGCAGCAATAAGAATGCATAGACCGGTTAGAAATTAATTCCTTCTTTTAGATCTGGTTTGTAAAAAATATAAAACAGATCTATTTATTTTATTATACTCATATTAGTTTGCCTTCTTACATTTCGTTACAGATAGCTTACCCACCATTGCGTATGGCTTGCTTAGTATTCACTATACCGTTTACAAAGCGGGTACAGGCTTGCCACCACTAAAGCCCATATCAGGTTCACTACCCCCAATGAAAAACCGAATTTGTTGGGCCGGAACAACATCATACCCTCCACTGCCTGCGACATAGTATGACCTGTTACAAAGAATACGATCATACAAAGAAAATGCAGCACAAACAAATGCAGCAGGTAATAAAACATAGGTATCCGTATGTAGATAACCACAATACTGGTCCATTTACTTTTTATTTTTTCAAGCCAGGCGAGGAGGACTAATGCAGGGCTTATCGTCATGCAGCAGTATAATAAAGAAGGTGGATACTTGTTGACATTGAAATAAGAAATAATGGTGGCTGCCGTATTTTTTTGCTAAGCCCAGGGTACCAGGTCGCCGTAGACATTAGCCCATCTCAACAAAATAAAAACCAGCATAGCCAGCGACCCCATCCAAACCAATTGGCGGCGGCGTTTGGCACCATCAAATCCGGGCACAAACAACGAACCCAAACAAATACCCGAGCAGCATAATACCCGGCCACGGCAGTAAAGGATAAAATACGCCAAACAAGCGATTAGGCAATACTCCACAAAATATTGCTGGTGAAGGAATTCCCACCATACCGGTGTATCGGGCATGTAACGCGAATTGAAAGTATCCTGCATATTATGCCCGGCTACAGTAATTAATCCTATGGCAAATAAAACAGGTAATGGGAGGTAAATAAGTGCCGCCAAGAGTATCATGGAAATACCGGTTACCCAAATTACCTGCACGAAAACGGCATGATAGAGAGGGACAAAAGTAAATATGAAATTAAAGATGACCAGTTCTAAAAGCACCAGCCAAAGCCCACGTTTTAACAGAAATATTGATAG
>JAYSXR010000053.1:0-1979 GCA_043717145.1 Chitinophagaceae bacterium
ACTAAACGGTGCTTTTACCACAGTTTTATCTATCAGCGATTGGGTGTACACCATGTCTGCCTTATATCCATTTACTGCGTTCAGGGCAATGTCATAATCGGCCTGGTTTACGCCATTCACTGCCAGCAATTTTCGAAGGCGTTCTTCTGTTTTGGTTGCCAGCTGCAGGGTCACTTTGGTTTTATTCAACTGTGCCTGCAGATCGGCATCATTAACCCTCGCTATTATTGTTCCTTGTTTTATCTCTTTCCCTTCCGGTACATTCAGGTAGATGAGGCGGCCGCTTACTTCGGTATGAAGCTCCACATACTCATTAGCAACAACAGTACCATTGGCTTCTATGGAGGTATTGATCTCTTTTGGGCTGGCAATAAGTACATCTACCACTACCGATTGCGGGCCATTATTTTGTTTTGGGGGCTCTTGCTTGCCCGTACAGGCGGTTATCAGAAACAATCCAACTAAAGCTATATGTAAACGTTTCAAAGGCTGAAGATTTAAAGGCCGTTAAAGATAGAAATATTTTATATCTGCCGTTACTTAATATATGAATGGTTCGGGTACAGAAATAATTCGGTCTATTGGCTAGTTTAATGCATTTGCTGTGTAAATTCATGAAACAAACATACCCGCCGTTTATTATTATGGGGTATTTGGATTATTATTTCAAAACAGCCTTTATGTACCAGCTTACACAAATCCATCCAAAAAAAAGGGCTTTTATCACTGGTGCCGCTTCGGGGCTTGGAAAAGCATTTTGCTGTGAATTGGCTAAAGATGGCTGGACCATTGGCATGGCCGATATCAATACAAAAGAATTAACCCTTGCTGCAGATGAGATAGAAAAAATAGGCGGTAAAACCCTGTGTTACCCATTAGATGTATCAGACAGGCACCAATATAAACAGGTAGCTGAAGATTTTTTGGCAAAAGCCGGTGGTATTGACCTCTTATTCAACAATGCGGGCGTAGGCGATGGTGGCGGTTTTGAAGACTACAGCCTGGAAAATTATGAATGGATGGTAGGTATTAATCAAATGGGGGTTGTATACGGTTGCCATCATTTTATTCCTGCTATGAAAAAACAAAAATCTGGGCATATACTTAACACTGCCAGTGCCGCCGCTATTGGTTGTGCGCCAGCAATGGGTGCTTATAATATGACCAAAGCTGCCGTAGTAGCTATAAGTGAAACATTGTATGGAGAACTGATGGATCATAATATATGCGTATCCTGCATACAACCCACTTATTTCAAAACCAATGTGGTGCAATTTGCACGAGGTGGTGAGCTGATAAAAAAAGCTACGCAGATGTTCATAGACAAATCAGGATTGGAAGCAGATACGGTGGCACAGGAAATTTTGACAAGGGCCGGTAAGAAAGATTTCTATATCATCCTTCCGAAAGATGCCAGAAAAATGTGGTTTTTAAAACGCCTTGCCCCCACCTGGTTTAGAAAAAAAGTGAAAGAGCAATTTATGTATGCAATGCGGAAGGCAACAAGGAGAATGTAATCATGAGTGGTGGGTAGCTGAGATAGGCTAACACTAACCACTTACCACTCACGAAAAAAAGGCAGGTTAATCTTATTATAACGATGACAGCTAATCAAATATTTAATCTCGAAGGAAAAGTGGCTTTAATTACAGGTGCCAGTAAAGGTATTGGTGAAGCCATCGCCCGTTATTATGCAGCCTGCGGCGCCAAGGTGGTGATTAACTCGCGCAAGCAGGAAGATTTAGATAAAGTAGCAGAAAGCATACAGGCCGAAGGAGGCCAATGCACCGGCATTGCTGCTAATGCGGGTAATACAGAATCCTGTAAAATTTTAGTTGATAAAGTAGTTGGCTTGTATAGTGGCATAGACATACTTGTAAACAACGCGGCATCGAACCCGGTATATGGCCCCATAGTGCAATGCGAAGAATGGGCTTTTGATAAGATCATGAACGTAAATGTAAAAGCACCTTTTGAAC
>JAYSXR010000054.1:0-1971 GCA_043717145.1 Chitinophagaceae bacterium
AGTGCTGTAAGCATCATCATACAGATTCCGATTACCATTGCCATCAGTTTTATCTTACTCAATGCGTTTGGAGTGTCCTCCAATATCATGTCACTAACAGGTATCGCACTTGCCATTGGGGTTATTGTAGATAATGGGATCATCATGTCGGAAAATGCTTACCGGAATTTATCAGAATGGCAAAATAATCCAGCTAACAAATAAACCGCCCTCATGAAGAATATATTCAAAAAAGATTATGTAAAAATTCCGGAAGACGTGCGGATGGGTATTATTGAACGATCGTGTAAACAGGTATCCAGGGGTGTTTTCTTTTCTACCATTATCATCATTTCTTCCTTCCTGCCCGTCTTCATGCTAACCGGACAGGAAGGAAAACTATTTGGTCCACTTGCCTACACCAAAACATTCATCATGATCGTAGATGCTGTTTTGGTTATCACATTAGCACCGGTATTAATTTCATTTTTTATGAAAGGAAGGTTCAGGCCCGAAAGCTCCAATCCGGTAAACAGGGCATTGGAAAGAGTATACGAACCCTTTATCAGGCTATGCCTTACCTGGCGCAAGACAACCATTGCAATCAATATTATTGCTTTACTAGTTAGTATTCCATTATTGATAAGCCTTGGAAAAGAGTTTATGCCGCCATTGGATGAAGGCTCGGTTTTATTCATGCCCGTTACGCTCCCGGATGTATCCAATTCAGAAGTGAAACGGATATTACAGGTGCAGGATAAAATTATTAAGTCAATACCCGAAGTGGAAAATGTCTTGGGCAAAGCCGGTAGGGCTAATACAGCCACAGATAATTCTCCTATCAGTATGATTGAAACCATCATCCTGTTGAAACCAAAAGCGCAGTGGCGAAATGGCATAAAGAAAAAAGATATTATTAATGAACTCAATTCAAAATTACAAATACCCGGTGTAACCAATGGCTGGACACAACCGATTATTAACCGTATTAATATGCTGTCAACAGGTATTCGTACCGATGTTGGTGTAAAAGTATATGGGCAGAACCTGGATACTATCAACCTTTTTGCCCAAACCATTAAGAAAGAACTGGATGGCATTGCAGGGGTTAAAGATTTATATGCAGAGCCGATTACTGGTGGTAAATACATAGATATTATTGTAAAACGGGATGAAATCAGCCGTTACGCTTTAAGTGTAGACGATGTGAATGCTGTGGTAGAAAGTGCTTTGGGCGGGATGAAACTGACAACCACTATCGAAGGCCGCCAGCGGTTTTCAGTTAATGCAAGGTTCGGACAGGATTTTCGCAACAGCCTGGGCGACCTTAAACGTATGCAGGTGCAAACCTTGAATTTCGGCCCCATCCCTTTGGAATCCGTAGCAGATATAAAAATTACGGAAGGTCCGCCAATGATTAATTCAGAAAATGCTTTATTGCGGGGGACGGTATTGTTTAATGTAAGAGACAGGGATTTAGGAAGTACCGTTGCCGAAGCACAACAGAAACTGGATAAGATGTTGCAAAAACTACCCAAAGGATATTTCCTGGAATGGAGCGGCCAATATGAAAATCTTATTCGTAGTGAAAAAACAATGAAACTGATCCTACCCATCGTGCTGCTGATCATTTTCATCTCCATGTATTTTGCATTTAATTCTGCAAGGGAGGCATTCTTCAGTTTGATATCGGTACCCTTTGCATTGATCGGTGGAGCCTATATGATCTACTTCTGGGGGGTGAATTTATCTGTAGCTGTTTCTGTAGGTTTTATTGCCTTGTTCGGACTCGCAGTTGAAACAGGAATTGTAATGGTCATTTACCTCAATGATGCCATGCAGCAGCTGGTTACCGTGAAAGGGAATTCTAAAGAGACTATTACTAAAGAAGATCTAAGGGCGTATGTAATTGCCGGAGCTGCCAAACGGTTACGCCCAAAATTAATGACAGTCTGTGTTTCCTTATTTGCATTGATTCCTATTCTCTGGAGC
>JAYSXR010000055.1:0-5777 GCA_043717145.1 Chitinophagaceae bacterium
CTTGTTTACACCGGCTACCGGAAATATTTTACCAGGTATAACAAGGGCTACGGTATTGGAACTTTGTAATGATCTGAATATACCGGTGAAAGAAAAAATATTTTCGAAAGAAGAAATGTATGGAGCCGATGCGGCTTTTTTCTGCGGCACCGCAGCAGAAGTGATTGGCCTGGCATCACTCGATGATAAACCATTTACCATGCCGTGGGAAAATACAATAAGTAAATTAATACAGGATACTTATAAAAACCTGATTGTAGAAAATAAGCAGGAACTGGTAAATGAAATCTCTGGTGTAGAGTAACGTTACTGCCGTACAAGTGAGTGACACAACCAAAGTTGACAAAAGATATACAGCCGGATAAAAAGAAAAGAATGCCAAACGAAATTAATAAGTACAGTAAAACACTAACGCAGGATATCACACAACCTGCTGCACAGGCTATGCTGTATGGCATAGGGTTAACAGATGATGATTTGAAAAAAGCACAGGTAGGTGTGGTAAGTATGGGCTATGATGGTAATACCTGTAACATGCATTTAAACGACCTCGCTAAATTAGTAAAACAGGGTGTATGGGAAAATGATATGGTGGGACTGATCTTTAATACGATTGGTGTGAGTGACGGAATGAGTAATGGAACAGACGGTATGCGTTATTCATTGGTGAGCAGGGATCTGATTGCAGATTCTATAGAAGCAGTATGTGGCGCACAATATTATGATTCTTTAATCGCGTTACCCGGTTGTGATAAAAATATGCCCGGATCTATTATGGCCATGGGGCGTTTAAACCGACCGTCCATTATGGTGTATGGCGGAACCATTGCACCGGGGCATTTTAACGGGCAGGATTTGAATATCGTTTCTGCGTTTGAAGCATTGGGACAGAAACTGGCAGGACAGTTAAGTGACGCTGATTTTAAAGGGATCATCCAGCATGCTTGTCCGGGTGCGGGTGCCTGTGGCGGTATGTACACAGCTAATACTATGGCATCGGCCATTGAGGCTTTGGGTATGAGTCTACCCTATTCTTCTTCTAACCCCGCATTGAGTGTAGAGAAACAGAAAGAATGTTTAGACGCAGGAAAAGCGATCAGGATATTGATGGAAAAGGATATCAAGCCAAAAGATATCATGACGAGGAAGGCTTTTGAAAATGCGATAACCCTTGTGATGGTGATGGGAGGAAGCACCAATGCAGTATTGCATTTGATAGCTATGGCAAAAAGTGTAGATGTTGAATTAACGCAGGATGATTTTCAAATCATCAGTGATAAAACCCCGGTATTGGCAGATTTTAAACCGAGTGGTAAATACCTAATGCAGGATCTGCACCAGTATGGCGGCGTTCCGGCTGTGATGAAATATTTATTGAAGAAGGGGATGTTGCATGGCGATTGCTTAACAGCAACCGGTAAAACGATTGCAGAAAATGTAGCAATGGTACCTGACCTCGATTTTGAACAGCAAAAAATAATTTTGCCTGTTGAGCACGCAATAAAGGCAACAGGTCATTTACAAATACTATATGGCAATTTAGCGGAGGGAGGAAGTGTAGCCAAAATCAGTGGAAAAGAAGGAGAATTGTTTGAGGGCCCGGCACGGGTATATGACGGAGAACAGGAACTGATTGCAGGAATTAATTCAGGAAAAATAAAAAAGGGAGATGTGGTGGTAATCAGGCAGGTAGGACCCAAGGGCGCACCGGGTATGCCTGAAATGTTGAAACCCACATCGGCCATCATTGGTGCAGGATTAGGCAAGAGCGTTGCACTCATTACAGATGGGAGGTTTAGTGGTGGTACACATGGTTTTGTAGTAGGACATATTACACCGGAAGCTTACCAGGGTGGATTGATCGCATTGGTGAAAGATGATGATAGGATAGAATTAAATGTGGCTACAAAAAAAATGACATTAAAAGTATCCGCAGAAGAAATTGCGCAACGCAGGGCAGTATGGAAACAACCTGCATTGAAAGCAACGAAAGGGGTGTTGTTTAAATATGCACAGCATGTAAAGGATGCCTCGGAAGGATGTGTGACGGATGAGGCTTAATAATTAGTAATTCATAATTGGTAATTAAAAAATTGTAGAAGATGGAAACGCTTAGATTGAAAAAAGAAACAACTGATGATACTACGAAAGACACTATTTCCCTTTCGGGTTCACAGGCAGTTCTTGAAGGATGTATTGCGGAGGGGGTAGACACCATTTTCGGATATCCCGGTGGGGCCATCATGCCTATATACGATGCATTGTATGATTATAACGATAAACTAAAACATATTTTAGTAAGGCATGAGCAGGGCGGTATCCATGCTGCACAAGGATATGCGCGGTCGTCGGGCAGGGTAGGCGTGGTATTTGCTACCAGTGGCCCCGGTGCTACCAATCTGGTAACCGGCCTCGCGGATGCTATGATAGACAGTACTCCATTGGTGGCCATTACCGGTCAGGTTTTTGCACATTTATTAGGTACTGATGCTTTTCAGGAAACAGATGTGATCAATATTACAACACCGGTTACCAAATGGAATTACCAGGTAACCGACGCAACAGAAATACCTGCAGTATTGGCCAAAGCATTTTATATAGCCAGAAGCGGAAGGCCGGGACCGGTGTTGATTGATATTACCAAAAATGCACAGATACAGAAATTCGATTATAAGGGACATACCAAATGCAATCATATTCGTAGTTACAGGCCGAAGCCGATCGTTAGAAAAGAGTACATAACCGAAGCGGCAAAACTGATTAATGCAGCAGAAAAACCATTTGTAATTTTTGGGCAGGGTGTAATATTGGGGAAAGCAGAAAAGGAATTCAAAATATTTATTGAGAAAGCGGGTATACCATCTGCATGGACGATACTTGGTTTGAGTGCCTTGCCAACCGACCATCCATTGAATGTAGGCATGTTAGGTATGCATGGTAATTATGGGCCGAATGTAATGACCAATGAATGTGATGTATTGATTGCTGTGGGTATGCGTTTTGATGACCGGGTAACCGGCCGCCTGGATAAATACGCCCGGCAGGCGAAAATAATACACCTGGATATTGATCCATCAGAAATAGATAAGAATGTAAAAGCAACCGTAGGTGTATGGGGTGATTGTAAAGAAACTTTACCCCTTTTAACAAAATTAATTGAAACAAAAGTTTATCCGAAATGGGTAGAAAAATTCAGGGCCTGCGACCATGAAGAAAATAAGGAAGTGATATTTGAAGAGTTACACCCATCTACAGAACATCTAACCATGGGCGAAGTGATCCGTAACCTGAATGAACTGACTAATGGTGATGCTATTATTGTTACAGATGTTGGTCAGCACCAGATGGTAACCTGCAGGTATGCAAAATTTAATGAATCTAAAAGTAATATTACATCGGGCGGATTGGGTACCATGGGGTTTGCCTTACCCGCTGCTATTGGTGCCAAGTTTGGCGCCCCGCACAGAACTGTTGTTGCTGTTATTGGTGACGGTGGTATTCAAATGACCATACAGGAATTGGGTACCATTATGCAAACAGGATTGAATGTGAAAATCATGATTCTTAATAACCAGTTTCTTGGTATGGTACGCCAATGGCAACAGTTGTTTAATGATAAACGCTATTCGTTTGTTGATATTGCCAGTCCCGATTATGTAATGGTAGCAAAAGGTTATGGCATTGAAGGACAAAAAGTAACCGAAAGAGAAACCCTCAAAGATGCATTGCAAACCATGCTGCAACATGATGGTTCTTATTTATTGGAAGTGATGGTAGGTAAAGAAAACAATGTATTTCCAATGGTTCCGCAGGGATGCAGTGTGAGTGAAGTAAGGTTGAAGTAATACCCCCAACCTCCTGATGGGGGGAGTTAAGAAAAGACAAAAAATATGCAGAAAGGAAAATATTTTTTAAAACGATTATTTAATTCTCTCATAAGGAGATTAGGAGCTGGGCTATGAAACAAGAATTTACAATAACCGTGTATGCCGAAAACCATATTGGTTTGCTGGTGCGCATTGCCACCATCTTTTCCAGAAGGAAGATCAATATAGAAAGCCTAAATACATCGCCTTCAGAAGCGGAAGGGATTCACCGGTTTACGATTGTAATAGAAGAAACGGAAGAAGTGGTAAGGAAACTGGCACGCCAGATTGAAAAACAAGTAGAAGTACTGAAGGCTTATTATAATACAAATGAAGAGATCATCTGGCAGGAGCTTGCTTTATATAAAGTACCTACAGATGAGATCTCAGAGAAAGTAAAAGTAGAAAGGTTACTGCGAGAGCATGGTGCCAGGGCGGTAGTGATACGGAAAGACTACACCATTTTCGAAACCAGTGGACACCGCGAAGAAACTGATAAACTGGTAGAGGTATTGGCACCGTATGGGCTTATTGAATTTGTGCGGAGTGCACGGGTTGCTATCATAAAAAATAGTAAAGGGTTTCATGAGAAGCTGAAAGAGTTTGATGAAGCAGAGCCTGGGGAAGAATTAATTGAGAATGAATTTTTAGACAAGCAGGATGAAGTGTTTACGATGTAATACTTCTATGCCCGCGTATAGGGAGCAGAAAAAAACAAATAATTTTTATAAATAGATATTTATCATTCCAAAACAACCTTCAATCCCTTCAGGAGATTAGAGGGTACAAACTAACAAAAATGGCAAAGTTAACATTCGGTGGGGTTGAAGAAAATGTAGTAACCCGTGATGAGTTCCCGCTCGCTAAAGCACAGGAAGTTTTAAAAAGCGAAGTAGTAGCGGTAATCGGCTACGGTGTGCAGGGTCCGGGCCAGGCATTGAACCAGAAAGAGAATGGTATCAATGTGATCATTGGCCAGCGTAAGAACTCGAAAAGCTGGGATAAGGCAGTGCGCGATGGATTTGTTCCCGGAGAAACTTTGTTTGAGATTGAAGAAGCTTTGCAACGCGGCACCATCATTTGCTATTTGTTAAGTGATGCCGCACAGATAGCTATGTGGCCCACTGTAAAAAAACATTTAACACCCGGTAAGGCATTGTATTTTTCACATGGCTTTGGCATTACCTATAATGAGCAAACCGGTATCATACCTCCGGCAGATGTAGATGTGTTCCTGGTGGCGCCAAAAGGTTCAGGTACTTCTTTACGTCGAATGTTTTTACAGGGCCGTGGATTAAATAGCAGCTATGCAATTTTCCAGGATGCTACCGGCCGGGCGTTTGAAAGGGTAGTATCGTTGGGTATCGCTATTGGTAGCGGGTATTTATTTGAAACAAATTTTAAAAAAGAAGTATACAGCGATCTTACCGGCGAACGCGGAACACTAATGGGCGCCATACAGGGAATTTTTGCGGCACAGTTCCAGGTGCTTCGCGCCAAAGGGCATTCACCTTCGGAAGCTTTCAATGAAACGGTTGAAGAATTAACACAATCACTCATGCCATTGGTTGCAGAAAATGGAATGGACTGGATGTATGCCAACTGCTCTACTACCGCTCAACGTGGAGCATTGGATTGGTGGAAAAAATTTCGTGATGCCACTTTACCTGTATTTACAGAATTGTATGATAGCGTGGCAGCCGGTAAAGAAGCCGCTAAATCTATTGAAAGCAATAGTAAGCCAGATTATCGCGAAAAATTAGAAGCAGAGTTGAAAGAATTACATGATAGTGAACTATGGCAGGCCGGTAAAACAGTAAGAAGTTTACGGCCGGAAAACCAGGTGGCAAAAGCCTAATCACTCATCCCGACCTTGCTTCGCTTGTCGCCTCTCTCTATGAAATAGAGAGA
>JAYSXR010000056.1:0-17301 GCA_043717145.1 Chitinophagaceae bacterium
TTCGTCTTTACCAAATTTCAGGGGGATCCCGTTCACTTTATCACGCTCCTCATCCAGCCATAGTTTTTCAAGGCGCTTGAATTCATTGATATAAGTGGCAACCTTTTCTTTACTGATGAAATTCCTGAATACGATTACGCCATGCTTATCAAAAAAATCCAATTGCTCCAGTGTTACAGCATCTCCCAGCTGAAAATGACTTTCCCATTTTTTCATTCTTACTCTATTGCGTTAAATATTCGTGTAATGTTAATTAATTATTACAAAAATGTAAAGCCTTTAAAAGTAGCAAAACTAAGGAATTTATACAGAGTTTTTTCTCGGTTAAAGTATAAGAGGTTAATTTACACCCTTAATCATGAAAAACTACAGTATAATCTTGAGATTTTTTTGTTTTGTTTTGGTTGTTTTCCTCTATTACAACCCTGTTTTTTGCCAAAAAGACTCTGTAAAACCTAAACATTTACTGATTTTCCCCGTTATATCCCGTTCCATTGAAACGGGCTGGTCATTTGGTACTGTTGGGGCACTTACTTTTCGCTTATCACCCAAAGATACTATTTCACGCACATCCAACATGCAATTGTTGTTCCTGTATTCAACTAAAAAGCAATTAGTTACGGCTTTAAATGGGGCACAGTATTTTTACAAAGAGAAATATATTCTTAACGAACAGGTCTCTTTCAGTTCTTTTCCTGATAAATTCTGGGGTTTGGGGAAAAATACTGCAGATGCAGCAGAAGAACCTTACAAGTACAACCAATACTATATTTACCTCCACCTACTTCGCAAAATAGCCCCAAATTTCTTTGTAGGATTGCTGCATGAACAACAGAAAGTATGGGATGTAACTTACCAGCCAGGTGGTGCTTTTGACCAACAAAATATTTTCGGTAGACATGGTTACCGTGTGGCAGGTTTAGGAGCCAGCCTCACGTACGACAAGCGAAATAATGCTTTTGCACCGGATAATGGCCTTTTTTGCCAGTTCTCATTTAATCATTTTGATACTTTCTGGGGTTCGGATTATGTGTACACCAATTTTGTGCTTGACCTGAGAAAATATATCGCGGTTTCACATAACCAGGTACTTGCTTTCCAGTTATTTAATTTTAGTAATACCGGAGATGTACCGCTTCGGAGCCTGGCATCTTTTGGGGGTGCCAACCGGATGCGTGGGTATTATGATGGGCGGTATAAAGATCTCAACCAACTGATACTCCAGGGAGAATATCGTTTTCCTATTTACAAGCGGTTTGGTGGCGTAGCTTTTGGTGGAGGGGGCAGTGTAGGCAAAAACTTTGCTGATTATGCTGTTAACGACCTGAAATACTCATACGGTGGAGGGATCCGTTTTGCCATAGATACGAAGGAGAAACTGAATATCCGGGTAGATTATGGTATAGGACAAGGAAAGAACAGCGGGTTTTACCTGCAATTGGGGGAAGCTTTTTGATTGTTTAATGTTGAAATGGGTTGCCACACGATTGGTTAAACTACAATCATTTGCTAATTACTAATACCGGGCAATTTTTTTTCCGAGCAGAAATACAAAATAAGTCAGTACAAAAGCTGCAATCACGTCAATGCTGTAATGCACGTGTTGAACCAATACCAATATACCTACGGTGATCGTTGATGCTAATGCGAGCACCTTATCCCTTTTTTTATGCAGGCAAAGAAAGATTAAAAACTGGGTAGAAGTATGTCCCGAAAAGAAAAGGTCCTTGGTAATAAAAACCTGTGTCCCTCCATAAAATAAATTGCTTAATGGATCTTTCAACGGGATTAATCCAACCGGCGGGTTTAAGGGGAAAAGGGTAATCGTTATCATCCTTAAAGTGAACAGGAGTATAAATGAAGAGAAAGCGACAATAAAAACACTGGGCGTTTGAATAGAGCGAACCATCAACAAAGCGATCATTGACCAGATGATGATAAACGTTGCCACTGAAACATCTGCTGCCGGAACATGGAGCAGCAACCAATCATTTAATATTTGTCCCTGCCTTTGTTCAATGGTAGCAAAGAAAAGAGGAAGAGCTGCCAATATGCACACAAATAATATCGTTCCAGCAATCGTTGTTAGCCTGAATTTTCGGTTGCGCCACGCATTTTTCCAGGCAATCGCCATGTCGCGGTTCACTTTCGTCTGATCTTCCATCCCTCAAAAATAGGTTCTCCCGCCTTTAAGCAGTAATCGGGTTAGCTTATATACTCAATTTATTTAATAATGCCATCTTACAAAAGCCTCCATGGCTGCGTATTTGGTCATGCCTAGTGCCGCGTATAAATTGGCAGTGTTGGCATTCCGGTCTTCGGCCCGTTGCCAGAATTCGCGGCTATCCGATCCCTGGAAGGGAACCATATCTTTTTGTGACTGGTGGATGAAAATACCGAAGCGTTTTTTCATGGCTTGGTCAGGGCTCATGGGTATAGCCATTTCAATTTCGGAAATGTCCCATTCCTGCCAGGCACCTTTATACAACCACACCCAGCAATCCTTTATCCAGGTTTCGCCAGATTCTTTCAGTCTCCGTAAGCTTTCAAATATAATTTCCAGGCAAACTTTGTGAGTACCATGGGGATCGGCCAGGTCACCCGCGCAATATACCTGGTGGGGTTTGATTTTTTTCAGCAGTTCCATGGTGATCAATACATCTGCTTCACTCATGGGCTTCTTGTCAATGGCCCCTGTTTCATAAAAAGGAAGGTCCATAAAATGGCAACGATCCTCTGTAAGGCCAACATAACGGCAGGTAGCTTTCGCTTCACATCTTCTGATCAATCCTTTTATAGAACGTATTTCTTTGGTATCCGTTTGGTTTTTTTGTTTGGAGGCGATGTATTGTCTCGCAGCAGTTAAGATTGTCTGGCTTTTTTGGTTATCAATACCAAACATATGTTCAAAGCCTACAGCAAAATCAATAAAGCGGGTTACAAATTCATCGGTAACCGCAATATTGCCGCTTGTCTGATAACCTACATGCACTTCATGCCCCTGTTCGTGCAAACGCATGAATGTTCCACCCATGCTAATAATATCATCATCCGGGTGCGGGGAAAAGATCAAACATCTTTTCGGATGGGGAGCACTTCTTTCGGGGTGTGCCGGAATTACTGCATTGGGTTTGCCGCCAGGCCATCCTGTTATAGTATCGCGCAGCATATAATAAACCTGCAGGTTTATTTCGTACGCATCTCCTTTTTCTACCAGCAGATCAGAAAGGCTGTTTTCTATATAATCGTCCGCAGTTAAACTTAACACTGATTTGTTGAGTTTAAGCGACATATGCACAACTGCACGCTTAACCATTGCCGGAGTCCAGATACATTCGCCGGTAAGCCATGGGGATTTGATGCGGGTAAGATCCGCCGCGGCTGCTTCATCCACAATAAATGTACAATCGCCGTGCTGCTGCAGGATGCTGGCCGGAATGTGTTCAGTTACATTTCCTTCTGCCGATTTGGCGATGATGGCAGATTTCTGTCCCCAGCCCATTAATAAAATACGTTTTGCCTTCATTATTGTACTGATACCCATGGTAACAGCCAATCTGGGCACTTTCGATATATTTTCAAACTCATATGTATTAGCAATCCTTGTAGTGTTATCAAGGTTTACCAATCTTGTCCTTGAAAAGATACTGGAACCAGGTTCATTAAAGCCAATATGTCCATTCAGGCCGATACCCAAAACCTGCAAATCAATGCCACCCGTTTTATCCAATTCTGTTTCGTATTCCGAGCAGTATTTTTTTATCTCTTCTTTTGGCCAGTTTCCGTTTGGAATATGAATATTAGCAGGATCTATGTCTATATGATCGAACAGATGCCGGTGCATAAAGCTCCAATAACTTTGAAAAGCATCTTTGTCTATCGGGTAATATTCATCGAGGTTAAAAGTGACAACATTTTTAAAACTAAGGCCTTCTTCTTTATGGAGGCGAACCAATTCGGCATACAAATAAATAGGTGTACCACCTGTGGACATGCCCAATACTATTTTTTCTTTTTTATGGGCTTTTTCACAAATAAGTTTGGCAATTTCAGCTGCCACAAAGCATGACCCTTCTTTTGCAGAAGAATATATCTTAACAGGAATTTTTTCAAATGAATCAACCATGATGTGCAGATGTTTAAGGTTTTACGAAAATACAAGCTCTTTTAAGGATGGGAAAGAAATATTGCAGAAAACAGTTAAAAGGTGACTATGAATCCGTGAATCGTCAGGCGTGAGCCGTCAGTGGTGAGTTAATAAGGTAACAACCATTAAAAAACTCACAATTCACTACTCACCACTGATGATTCACGATCAATCCTCCCCTAATTATTCGCCGGATCCAGATACGCCTTACTGTTACTCGGTTTTATACATTAGTATAGCTTACACTGTGTTTGCAGTCTTTTCTCAGATCCTCGTTATGAATTTACCTAAGCTTCTCAATTTCAATAGTTAAGATTGTAATAGTGCTATGTTAATTGTAAGTTGTCATATTTCAAGTGAGTAGTGAGTCGTCAGTTGTGAGTTACATCAGTAATTTCAGCGATATTACTCACTATTCACAACTGACAACTCACGGTTAACTTAACACTAGTTGTCATGCCATTTACACATAGAAGACGTGTATTTGTATTTACATTTTTTATTTTATTACAGGCAAGATGATCTTTGACGCATTGTGGTAGATACGGATATTGGCTTTTTGAAAATCAGTATCTTTTGCCTGGTAGATATCAATGAATTTTTGTGGATTCCTGTCAACCAGCGGAAACCAACTGCTTTGTACCTGCACCATAATACGGTGCCCTTTTTTGAAAGTATGCGCCACATCTGGTAAGGTATATTTTACCTGTGTAGGTTTATTGGGGATAAAGGCTTCGGGTCTTTCAAAACTGTTGCGGAATTTTCCGCGCATCACTTCACCGCGAACCAACATCTGGTAGCCACCCATTTCATGTTTTGTTTTTGATGGAATAGCATAGGCAAACCCATCGGGAAATACATCGATCAGTTTTACAACAAAATCAGCATCCGTTGTAGAAATACTTACCATAAGATCGGCCACCAATGGCCCACCGAGCGTAATATCTTCTGCAAGGGTATCTGTTTTGAATACCAACACATCCGGCCTTCTTGCAGCAAAACGCTGGTCATCGGTCATATATTCCCGGGTACGTGATAATTGAATGTTTTCTGAATAGGGAACAGGTTTGGCGGGATCGCTTATGTATTCTGCATAAGCGGCACCTGTTTTATTCTCTGTAAAACTTAGAGAGCTGTTCTTTTGCAGGTAAAGATTTTGCGGAGCACTGTTGGCAGGTGGCCATTTGGGCAATTGTTTCCATTCGTTACTACCACTGAAAAAAATGTTCGCTTCATTGATCTTATCAATAGAGCCTTTGTCTCTCAGGTAATAATCAAAGAAAACAAATTCAATATTTTGGCGGTACCAGTCACTGGTATTACTTGCGAATTGTACATTGCCCAGGTAACTTCCATCCATTGCACCCCATTGCCCGTGGTACCAGGGGCCCATAACCAGCTGATTCTTATTTTTTGCTTTTCCTTCTATGGCTTTGTACAGGTTCCATGCGCCAAAGCAATCCTCTGCATCAAATAAACCGCCTACGATAAGTGTGGGAATATTGGGAGAGATGTTCTGAACAAAGTTGCGGTCGTTTCTTGCTTTCCACCAATCATCATATACAGAATGATTCATCAGGTCTTTCCAGAATGCAATACTGTCGCCCATCAATTTGGTCAGATTGGGTAAAGCACCCGTTCTCAAAAAAAATTCATAATTATCGGCAACCGGAAAGTTAAATTCGTCTGGCCCTTTGGTTGTAGGTTTCGGCCTTGGTTTGCCAAAGCTTGAATAAAAATCAAATGCATCCATCATCATAAATGCCCCATTATGATGGAAGTCATCACCAACAAACCAATCGGTAACCGGTGCTTGCGGGCTGACAGCTTTTAGAGAAGGATGGTTGCTTAAAGCAGCCATAGCCGCATAAAACCCCGGATATGACGTGCCAAATACGCCTACTTTGTAATTATTATTCTCAACGTTCTTTACCAACCAATCTATGGTATCATAAGTATCACTGGCTTCATCTGTATCTGTGCCGGATTTTTTGTTATTGTTATATGGACGCACATCAACAAAACTACCTTCACTCATCCATCGGCCGCGAACATCCTGCAGCACATAGATATAGTTTTCGTTCAAATAATATTTTCGCGGGCTATTCCAGACAGCCGTGAATTTTCCTTCCCCATAAGGTGCGCAGGAATAGGGAGTACGGGTCATTATTACAGGGTGCTTACTGGTATTATCTTTGGGCGCATAAATAACGGTGAACAGTTTTACGCCATCACGCATGGGTATGTAAACTTCTTTTTTAGTATAATTATTTACGATCCAGGTAGAATCTGTGTTTTGTGCCAGGCTGAATAAAGGAAAAAGCAACAGGACAGCAGCTAATTTTTTCATGAGTAGGTTTTAGAGAGGCTGAAAATAAAAAAGATTCCTGTGTAATCAGGAATCTTTTTAAAATGGCAGGTAATATTTTCGTTAGTCGATTTTGGTCAATTTGATAATATTAGTAGGCAGGTGAAGGGCTACAGGGGTACTTCCCGTATTAACCACTACATCACCGGCGTTGATAAATCCTCTTGCTTTTAAAATATTGATCTGGTCGTTGATAATGTCATCCAGGCTATCTTCTTCAGAATAATAAAAAGCCCGTACGCCCCAGCTTAAACTCAATTGGTTTACAAGGCTTCTTTCCTTGGTAAAAATGTAAAGCGGAGAATAGGGGCGGTAACTGCTAAGCATAAATGCTGTGTACCCGCTTTGTGTCATGCCAATTAATGCTTTGGCTTCTACATCGTCTGCAATTTTGCAGGCATTATAGCAGATCGCATCGCTGTGAAAAGAAGGAGAGTGGGGTTGTGGCTTCAGGTCCTCTGAACGATTATACCTGTATTCCTTTTTTTCTACTTCGGCTATGATCTTGCGCATGGTTTCAACAACCAGCGTAGGGTGTTGGCCGGTAGCGGTTTCACCGCTAAGCATAACTGCATCTGCGCCTTCCAGTACCGCATTGGCAACGTCGGTAATTTCACTGCGGTTGGGTTTTACCCTGTCTATCATGCTTTCCATCATTTGTGTGGCCACAATTACGGGCTTGGCACGGTGGATGCATTTACGGATCAGTTCTTTCTGTATCAATGGAATCTGTTCTACCGGTAATTCTACGCCGAGGTCGCCACGTGCCACCATAATACCGTCGCTTTCTACGATAATATCGCGGATATTGAGGAGAGCCTCCGGCTTTTCAATTTTCGCGATGATCTTTGTCTTGCTGTTTTTTTCAACCAGTTTACTTCTGAGTATCACGATATCCTGTACACTTCGCACAAAACTCAATGCCACCCAGTCGCATTGTTGTTCAATAATGAATGCAAGGTCAATTAGGTCTTTTTCAGTTAAGGCCGGTAAAGATATTTTGGTATCAGGCAGGTTAATCCCTTTTTTGGATGAGAGTATGCCACCCAACATGACCAATACTTTAACATCGCCGTTTGATTCTATTCCTACTACTTTCACTTCAATTTTACCATCATCAATCATGATAATATTACCCATTATAACATCGCCTGCAAGATTTGGATAAGAAACATATATCTTCTCAAGGGTTCCTATGCATTTTACATTGGTAAAAGTCAGGATGTCACCTGATTTTACTTCGAGTGAATTGTTTTCAATTTCTCCTATGCGAAGTTTTGGCCCCTGCAGATCAGCAAGTATGGCAATATTGTAAGGCTCGGTACTATTGATGTTTCGGATATGTTCAATAATGGTAAGCTTGTCTTCATGACTTCCGTGAGAGAAATTCAGTCGAAACACATTTACGCCGGCTTTTACCAGGTCTAATAGTTTTTCATACGTATCGCATGCGGGCCCAACCGTGGCTACGATCTTTGTACGATGGTTTACATGGGCAAGTCCTGCTTCTTTATCCATATTCGTGTACAGGTACTTATCAAGATTTTTTGACATTATATTTTAATTGATGATTGCTTGTTTGAAATAATTATAATTCGATGTTAACTGGCTAATATTTTAACGATCTTAAACCAGTCATCTGATATTTTCTGTTTGGCTTTTACAGCATTATCCAATGGGGTATAATGCAATTTATTATTAAGTATACCTACCATGACATTAAATTTCCCGTTTAATAAACATTCTACTGCATGGTAACCCATACGGCTGGCAATTAGCCTGTCGAGGCAGGAAGGTGACCCCCCGCGTTGTATATGTCCGAGGATGCAAACACGCGTATCTGCCTGCGGCAGCCTTTCTTTTATGATGGCGGCGATTTCATTGGCACCTCCAAATTCATCGCCTTCTGCAACGACGATAAGGTTAACCAGTTTCCTACGTTTTTCTTTTTCTGTGAGCGAGGCTATCAATTCTTCAATATCGGTCTTGGTTTCCGGAATCAAAATATTTTCAGCACCTGTTGCGATACCGCTGTGTAAAGCAATATAACCTGCATCACGCCCCATTACTTCTACAATAAAGAGGCGGTCATGGGCATCGGCAGTATCTCTTATTTTGTCAATTGCTTCAACGGCGGTGTTTACAGCCGTATCAAAACCAATGGTAAAATCACTTCCCGCAATATCTTTATCAATGGTACCGGGTAAACCAATACAGGGTATATCAAATTCATTACTGAATTTTTGTGCGCCACGGAAACTACCGTCGCCACCTATAATCACCAAAGAATCGATTCCTCTTTTTTTCAGGTTCTCATACGCTTTTTTACGGCCTTCATATTCGAAGAATTCTTTACTTCGGGCTGTTTTCAAAATGGTACCGCCACGTTGTATGATATTGGCAACCGAACGCGAATTCATTTGAAAGATATCGTCTTCAATCATACCACTATAACCGCGCATGACACCGAAAATCTCTAACCCATGATAAATACCTGTTCTAACTACTGCACGTATGGCGGCATTCATACCTGGTGAATCTCCGCCGGAAGTAAGTACCCCAATTTTTGTAACTTGTTTTGCAGACATTGTATTTAGCAATTCTTCTTTAAGCAATGAAATAGTAACAGCAAAGCATGCCGTAAAGCAGTGTGTATCAACTACCCAGGTCTCAAAAATACGCATTTGAAAGTAAATGCCAATTTCTGATACGGCTTTGTATTTTGTTAAGGCCTCTTAACGATAAATTATGCTGGCAGGATCAAATATTTTTTTTACATATTGTCGCTACGTTATCCTGTCTGGCAAAGCGTTTGCGATAATTCCATTAGAAAAATGAATGAGAACCCCCCCAACAAAAAAAATCATAACAAATAATACTACTAACGAATGTTAGTATGCTATTTAAGCATATTAATATACCAATTACCCAATAATATGTTTTCCGGCAGATAGCGACATTCGGATTGTATATCAGTCGATTCAGGAAGTGACAGAAGGAACGAGTGTTTTCAAAAATACCTCAGCCATCATACACCTCGCACTACCACCACCATTGGTTTCAATCGTAGTTATGTCGGAATGAATGATCGCATTAAAATAGGCTAAATCGTTTACCTGCTGTTGGGTTAGGCTTTGGTATGCCTGTGATGACATGACAAGAATTTTTTTGCCGTCCGTATTGTGCACCTGCAACATATTCCCTGCAAAGTGATTCATCTGGTCAAAACTTATCTCGATGATTTTTTTTCCGGTTTGTATGATAGTGTCAGTAACGGCTTTTTTTTCAGCGGGATTTTTTATAGCATCAAGACAAATTACCACAAATAAATCGGCTACACACATCATTACATTTGTATGGTAGATGGATTGGTTACCCGAATCCACTGCGGTAAAACGTATGGCCCGGTAACCTGCCTTATCGCAAAATTCCTGTAATATAATTTTATTGGTCCTGGGAGATAAACAGGCATAAGCAATTTTATTATCCCTGTCAAGAACCATACTGCCTGTTCCCTCTAGGAAAATATGCTGGGCTTCGTGCCCACTCAGATCAATGGTATGATTAACCCTGAATTTTTTACCTATTGTAGTTAAGACATGCTGCTTTCGCTCCAGCCTCCTGTTTTCTGCAAACATGGGGTAAAGAAAAATGTTATCATTATCATGAAATGAAATCCAGTTGTTGGGGAAGATTGAATCGGGTGTATGAGGCTCCGGGGTATCCTCAATTACGGTTACATCAATTCCATTTTTTCTCAGCAGATCGATGAATGTGTTAAACTCTGTTAAGGCTTTTTGTTGAACAGCTTTATCAGTCGACTTCAATTGGAAACTATTGTTAACTGCAGTCTCCGCATTAAAATCAAACTTTACAGGCCTGATCATTAATAACTGTGATGTGTGCTGCATTTTTTTTGTTTTCGTGTGTTTGCTTACTTTTTTGATCTTTATTTACCGATTGGCTCACGCCAGAGCGGCATACTCATGCAATGAAAACCACCCCTTGCCCTTGATAATTCGGCAGATGGCATCAATATGAGCGTATCTTTTATGGAATTAATATTTGTTGTTCCATCTTCTAGTTGCTCCAGCAATTCTTTTACATGAATGATGGCAAAGCCTGCGTTTTTAAATGCTTCGGTGGTTTTATCATTCCTGTCATAACCCAAAACAACCCCTTCTTTTAATGCCAGCAGATTACACGAATCTGTCCATTGTTCGCGTGCATCGTATGGAAACTCATTGTTTCCCGAGAACAGGAACTTCACTTCGTTTTCGCAGTGGAGGTCGTTTTTACTAATATCTACCAGCAGGTCTTCCAGGCTTTCAAACGAAACAGGATTGTCGGGGTTATTTTTATAGAATTGTAATATTTTAATTTTTTCTTCTTTCCTGATTTCGAGTATACGTTTAATTGCGTTTTCATCTTCGTGCTTAACCGCTTTTCGGGAGAAACTGCCCAGCATAACCCACACATCCCGTTTTACCTGTGTAAACACAGTATCAATATGCATGTAATCCCGTTTTTTAGGGATTTTTACTATAGTTACCTTCTCCATCAATCCTTTTTCAAACATGGCATTTGTAATGCTCACGGCGGCTTCAGAAGATGTTCTTTCACTTACGCCTACCAATAAATGGTTTTCACTTACCACCATGATATCGCCACCTTCAAGGGTTATCTTTCTGTCATCATCTTCTTTGGGCATTAAAAAACTATGGTTCGAATCAGCCAGTTCGATAATATGCTGCTGGTAACTGGCGAACAAAGGGTGGTGGAAGAAAATATACTTTGCGAGCAAAGCCTCGCGGGTACGGGCTTTTTTAGCAGGTTTATTCAGTAATACATGGTCTTTAATAGTGATTCCGATATCCCGTGTAAAAATAAAATTGGGTATGGGTGCAAAAAGCAGCTCTTTATTATTTGCAGTGCCCGAAACAAACGTTTTAGCCAATTCAACAGGTGTGTACGCCTGCAATTCTTTTTGGGTTTGGTATGTGCAGCCCTCGATGGCACAAACAGAAGCGACAAGTTTCGAAAGTATCTCAGGGTTTTCCAATACTTCTGCCAGCAACCATTGCAACTCAATTACTTTATCTGAACGGAAAAAATCCTTGTGTTCCGGCTTATAAAAACTGCGGTCCGCTTCAACCGAATCAATCGCAGCCAACTTACCTTTTATTTTTGAAGGGTCTAAAAAATATAGAAGGATCTTGGTGTAATAATCATATTCATGCCTGCGGATTGTAGCCAGGTGTACAATATCCTCGAATAACCAATCCTGCGCCTTGGACGGAACTACTTTGCCCAGCCCGCTATCCGGACTATGCACCAACAACCGTTTCAAAGTACCTATTTCCGAGGTTACAGATAATTTATTATCCATACAAAATCAATTGAATTAAGATGAGTTATTAAAGAAAATAACAAAAAATAGCAAGCCGGACTCAATGATCAGGCATTGCGTTCAAACCCCGGTACATCCATGCAAAATGGGCAGTCAGAAATGATATAGTGGAACAATGATTCATGCAAACAGGTGCAAATTACAACTTTCTTTCCAAAGGACTTTTTCCACGATTGGTTCCGGCAGAATCCAGTATTTTAAACCGCACAAACATATCCTCGCTGTACCAATCTTCTTTGCGGGTTTTACGAATCACTTCTGCATGTTCCTGCATTTGGTAAGCAAATTGTTTCATGTGCGACTTACTTTCCCATATGCTGAAGGTTGCTTGTTTAATAAAAGGTATCTCCCCAATACCCAGGGAAGTGATGAAACCATCTGCCGATCCCATTTGATTGGCCACACTGTCTACATTTTTCCAAAAACTATTGAGTTTACTTATCCGTATGGTAGCCCTTGTTAAAATACCAATTAATCCATCATAATCTGTTTGTTTGGGTAAATTGCCAAAACATTGCTCCCCATCCCAGGTGCCGTGGCCTTCGATGGGTTCTAATGCCAATGTCCACACTTCACAATGAAAAAATTTCCACCATGAATTGAGGAAGTTTGGTGTAAAAGCTGACAATTTGCATGTTTTTTCATAACCATTAATCCCAACCCCCAAGCCCCAAACTGTTATTACTGCCCATTGCCGCCAATCGGGTCTCATATCAAATGTGCCGTTTCTACCAGAACCCATTAACTTCCAAAACGTGATTTTCTTATTCAGCCACAAGGGAAGCCTGAATATGGCCATAGACAAAAAACCGGCCCAGCCCAGCCATTTTGGATAGCGTACAACAGTGAGTATGCAGATCATAACCGAAAATAATGTGTTTGGTTTGTATTCAATAGGATAGTGGTAAAGCGATTGGTGGACAATCAGATCCTGCCTAATTTGCTCCAATGAATGTACGGGTAATCAACATACATCAATTGATAAATGTTCGCTCAGAAACAAAACTATTACGTGAGAAGGACTAAGCAGAGTTAGCGGTTATCCAAAATGCGTATCTGCGCATAGAAAATGGATTGATCAAAGCGTTTGGCGATATGTCGTTGATTAATAATAACCAGTCTGAAATGCAAGTGCATGATGCGAAAGATGCAAGTGTATTGCCAACCTGGTGCGATAGCCATACCCTCCTTGGATTTGCAGCGAGCCGCGAGGAAGAGTTTGTAAATAAATTAAAAGGGATAAGTTATGCAGATATTGCAGCGAAAGGCGGTGGTATTTTAAATTCAGGCAGCAAACTAAACAATACTTCCGAAGATGTTTTATTTGAAATGACCTGGCAACGACTTAACGAATTGATGCGTCTCGGTACCGGTGCCATAAAAATAAAAAGCGGTAACGGCTTATCTGTAGATGGTGAATTAAATATGTTGCGGGTGATCAAACGGTTAAAAGAAAAGTCGCCAATACTTGTAAAAGCTAGTTTTTTAGGTGCGCATACCAAGCCGATAGAATTCTAGCGTAATCACCAAGGGTATATTGACATGATCATTCAGGAGATGCTTCCAAAGATTGCTGACGAACAACTGGCCGATTATATGGATGTTTTTTGTGAAGACAAATTTTTCGATTTCACTAAAACGGAAAACCTTTGCAGGACAGGAATGGCCATCGGATTAAAACCAAAAATCCACGCCAATTAATTGAATTTATCCGGCGGAACACAGGGAGGGGTGAAGCTGGGCGCTGTTTCGGTTGATCATTTAGAAACGATGGATGAAAATGCCATCTGTACGTTAGCTGCTTCCAACACCATAGGTACTTTATTGCCTACAGCTGCTTTTTTTCTTCGGATGCCTTTTCAGCCAACCCGCGCTTTAGTGGATGCCAATTGCGACATTGCCCTTGCCTCGGATTATAACCCGGGCTCAAGTCCGAGCGGCATTATGAACCTGGTGGTGTGCCTGAGCTGCATCCAAATGAAACTTTCACCTGAAGAAGCTATTAATGCGGCAACCCTGAACGGTGCATTTGCCATGGAAATGGAACTCCAACTTGGGAGTATTACTATTGGCAAAAAAGCCAATCTTATCTTCACCAAACCCATACCTTCCGTGACTTACCTGCCTTATGCATTTGGCTCTAACCTTATTGATAAAGTGATGATCAATGGTGTTTTTATTTGACCTATATTTAGTACAGGGTTTCACGATTGCTTTTGATTGCAGTAAACGACAATACTTTGTCTCAATTAAATAAAGCCATTATGAGTCATTTTAAATTCTACAATAAACAGGATGTATTGTCGCTCACCCGTATCCGCCGTTTTGAAACCAAACTGGGAGAACGAATACAGGTATTATCCGATGCTAACGCGCTTGAAGTTTCCCTGCAACAATCATCCGCTTCTTTTGTATTGGTTGGTATTCCCGAAGACATTGGTGTAAAAGCAAATTTGGGGATTGGGGGTACAGATTCTGCATGGCTATCTTTTCTGCAATCTTTTCTCAATATTCAAAGCAATGACTTTCTGGAAGGAAGTAATATGCTTGTTTTAGGGCATTTTGATTTTTCAGGTGTTGAAAAACTAATTGAAGAAAATGCCCATGATTTTGATGAGAAACTGGCGGCCTACCGTCATGCTGTAAATACGATTGATGATGAAGTGGAACAACTCATCCATATTATCACCCAAAATAAAAAAATACCCATTGTTATCGGGGGTGGACATAATAATTCTTATCCCTGCATTAAAGGTGCTGCAAAAGGGTTTTATAAAGCGGGGGTTATCCAGTTAGCACAGATCAATGCAATTAATTTAGATGCACATGCAGATTTCAGACCAATGGAAGGCCGCCACAGTGGTAATGGTTTCAGCTATGCGGAAGCAGATGGATACCTGGAAAAATATTGCGTTGTAGGACTGCATGAAAATTATTTGCCGCAGAATGTTTGGATGGATATGGTTAACAACCCATTTGTTGATTGTATTACCTATGAAGATATTTTTCTCCACGAAAAAAGAACTTTCTTACAGGCAGTTGGCCATGCGACAACTTTTACGGATGATACTTTGTGTGGTATAGAACTCGATCTGGATTGTATTGAAAATACTTTAAGCAGTGCTTCAAGTCCTGTGGGTGTTACGCTAAATCATGCCCGTCAATTTATCAGTTTTGCTGCTTCAGACTGTAAAGTGGCCTATTTGCATATTTGCGAAGGTGCAGTGCAACTGGCTGATGGAAGAACGAGTAGCAGCACCGGAAAACTGATCAGTTATCTGGTAAGTGATTTTGTAAAGAGTATGATGGTTGGTTAACCCACACGGACATCGTTTCTTCCGTAACCTCTCGCTGATGCTTAAAGAGGGTAAGGCTAGATTTTTCCCTCCAGTTCCATCACTTTTTCAAAAACCACTTCATAGTCTTTTTCTAAAATTTCTTTATTGTTTTTTGCTTTTTTATAATCCGATTCAATCGTTACAAACTTATCCTTATCGGAATAATTAGACGGATCACCTAAAGCATTTTCCAACCTGGTTTCTTCTTCTTTTGCTTTGTTAAGTAGCGTTTCAAGATTAGCTAACCTGCGTTGTTCTTTTTGAAATTCTTTCTGCAAATCTTTATTGATAATATTATTTACAGGCGCATTTTCTTTTACCACAGGTTTTGGTTGAACCGTTTCAGCCTTTATAGACACTTTATTTTCTGCTTTTATATCTGGCACACCCAATTTCTGTTTTTCAGCATTTATTTTCGCCATTCGTTCATTCCAGTCAACCCATTCCTGGTAACTGCCTTTGAACTCTTTTATTTTATGGTCAACAATCTCCCATATCTTATTGGCGGTTTTTGAAATGAAATAACGGTCGTGGCTAACTAGTATATAACTACCCTCATATTTATTCAAAGCTTCTGCCAATAGTTCAACAGAGTGCATATCCAGGTGGTTTGTAGGCTCATCCAAAATGAGAAAATTGGCTTTACTCACAATCGTTTTGGCCAATGCAACCCTTGCTTTTTCTCCTCCACTCAATACCTTTATTTTTTTGTCTACATCTTCTCCGCTAAACAGAAAAGCGCCCAGTAAACTGCGAAGTTCTACATCCGACTTTTTACTACCACATTGCTGCATTTCTTCCAATATATTATGGTTGAGCGTAAGTGCCTCTAACTGGTGCTGTGCATAAAAACTTTCTTCTACATTATGGCCCCATGCGCGTTCACCACTAAAAGGTTCAGTTCCGGCAATCATTCGCAAAACCGTGGATTTACCTTTGCCATTGGCACCAATCAGGGCTATTTTATCACCACGTTCTATTTCTGCAACGGCATGTTCTACTATCTTCAGCTGGCCAAAATTTTTACTTACCTCTTTCAGCTCTACCAATACTTTACCAGGGACTTTGTCTAACTGAAAGTTGATCCGCAGATCGGGGCGTTCCAATTTTACATCTTCGATCTTATCTATTTTATCCAATCGTTTCTGTACACTTTGTGCTTGCGCAGCTTTACTGGCTTTGGCTTTAAATCGTTCAATAAAACGTTCCTGCTGACGGATATAATCCTGCTGGTTCTCAAAAGCTTTCTGCTGCATATCTATGCGTATCATCTTTTCCTGCTCATAAAACTCGTAGTCGCCGGAATAAATATGTAGTTCCTGCTGGTAAACTTCCACAATCTTGTTCACCATCCTGTTGAGGAAGAATTTATCGTGACTCACGATCACCACACTGCCTTTGTAATGCAGCAGGTATTTTTCCAACCATTCGATTGAGGGCAGGTCAAGGTGGTTGGTAGGTTCATCCATCAGTAATACATCTGGCTGTTGCAGTATCATTTTGGCTAATAACACTCGCATCCGCCAACCGCCGCTGAATTCTTTGTAAGGCCTTACAAGGTCCTCATTACTGAAACCCAATCCATGCAAAACTTCTTCAGCTTTGTGATGGATATTATAGCCATCCAATACATCCAGTTCATGCAGGCTGTCTGTGTATTTAATGAGCAAAGCTTCATTCTCAGAATCCTTTTCCAACTGGTGGCCTAACTCTTCAATTTCCTTTTCCAGCTGCCTTACCCGCTCAAAAGCACTTAATGCTACTTCAGTAATATTATCATTAGTATCAAAACTTAAAAGGTCCTGGTGCAGGTAGCCAATAGTGGTGTCTTTACTTTTCTCAACAGTACCTTTCGATGGCATGTATTCACCAACCAACACTTTCAGTATGGTAGATTTACCAGTACCGTTGTAGCCGATCAGGCCAATCCTGTCGCCTGGCTGAATGTGCCAGGTGGCATCTTCAATAATTACCCTGGCACCAAACTCAAATGTTACATTTTGTAATCCTATCAACATCTCTTAACAAGTATTTAAGG
>JAYSXR010000057.1:0-1942 GCA_043717145.1 Chitinophagaceae bacterium
TGGTGGATGCTTGGCATAGCCGCCAAAGTGGTAGTTATGTAAGAGGGAAAAAGGCCGCTGTTTTTCTGTCGGGCCCAGTAACCACCTTATCTCATTTTCCAATGCAACATGATTTTTCAATACACTAATCCCAACCACAGCTTGCCGGGACCCGGCAGTTTTGATAAGTCCGGCCATCATGGTGCCCGTTCCCACAGCACAAACTATATGAGTATACCGGCTTGTATCCAGAATGGTCAGAATATCTGCTGCCCCTTTTGCACCGATTGGGCCGTAACCACCTTCATTTATCCAATATAATCCGGGATTGTTCCATTCCTGCATCATTTTTTCTTTGTTGCGGAAGCGTTCCCTATCAACAAATCTCAGCTGCATACCATATTCCTTTGCCTGTAACAGGGTAGGAGAAAGGGTTGAAGCCGCTTCCCCACGTATTACGCCAATACTTTGCAGCCCCATTTCATTTGCAGCAAAAGCCATCGCCACAATATGATTGGAATAAGCACCCCCAAAACTGGCAACCGTAGTTTTACCAGTATCAAGTGCTTCCTGTAAATAATATTGCAGTTTAAACCATTTATTGCCGGATACCACAGGGTGTAATAAGTCGAGCCGTAAAATATCTGAACTGATAAGGTCATTAGAGAAATGGCCTAGTTTTTGTATCTTAATATTTTGTATATATTCTTTCATTCTAACTATTTGTTGCTCAGCATGAATTCTTTAGCTTCGCAACGTATAAATGTACTTTATGAAACCTACCCTCGTTATATTAGCAGCAGGCATGGCCAGCCGTTACGGAAGTATGAAACAGATTGAGGCTTTCGGCCCAGATGGCGAAACTATCATGGATTATTCAATTTATGATGCAATAAAAGCAGGGTTTGGGAAAGTTGTTTTTATAATCCGTGAAGAATTTTCTGAAAATTTTAAAGCAATTTTCGAGCCGAAACTAAAGGGCAGAATTGCAACCGATTATGTTTACCAAAACCTGAATGCATTTACCGGCGGCAGAGTGGTACCCGCCGACAGGTCAAAACCCTGGGGCACGGCCCATGCAGTTCTCTGCTGCAAAGGCAAGGTAAATGAACCTTTTGCGGTAATCAATGCCGATGATTATTATGGACGTGATGCCTTTTTTAAAGCCTACCATTTTTTAACCACACAATGCAACGAACAAACCTATTGTATTTTAGGATATGAATTAAAGAATACGCTGAGTAATAACGGCAGTGTAAGCCGCGGAGTATGTGAAGTGGATGCCGACAAAAACCTCACTGATATTAATGAACGTACCAGTATTTTCCGCGGCGAAAACGGGCGGATAACCTATACCGATGAGAGCGGTGCGCATGAAGTATCGGAAGATAGCCTGGTTAGCATGAACTATCTCTGTTTTGCCCCTGGCTTTATTAATTTCTGCGAAGCGCAGTTTCATGATTTCCTGGATAAGCACATACATGAGCCTAAATCAGAATTTTTTATTCCAACAGCAGCTAAATATTTTATTCAATCAGGTGCAGGTGTAGTGAAAGTAATCTCCACTACAGCAAAATGGTTTGGGGTAACCTATAAAGAAGATGCACCGGGTGTTCTGGCGAGTATCAGTGCTTTGGTGGCGGCAGGAGAGTACCCCGCAAGTCTGTGGGCTTAATATTAAGAAAATAAATTTAATTGGGAGAAGCAATTTGCTTCTCTTTTTTTTGGCTATTTTCGAGAAGCAAAGTTTATCCAATATGTCACACCCGCAGCATGATCTGTTTGAGAACCGCAATCAATTTCAATTAGAAAGGATGATATTGTTTAGTGATGCGGTTTTTGCAATTGCCATTACACTCTTGGTCATAGAAATTAAAGTACCCGACCTGCATAATGGGGATGCATTCGGCAAGATACTAAGGGAAAAATGGCACGACTTTTTTGGATTATTAATAAGCTTTGC
>JAYSXR010000058.1:0-1930 GCA_043717145.1 Chitinophagaceae bacterium
TTACAGTTGGAGCGCAGGAAACAGAAGAGTTTAAAGAACAGAGCAAGGAATTATATCGCAACTGGCAAAATAAAACAAAGTCAACACATATTGAATTAGCAGGTCTCAATCATTTTTCTATTCTTGATTCTTTGTACCATTCCGATTCTTTACTCCATAAGGCATTGCGCAAATTAATCGAAGTATAATAGGGCAAATACATAGCCGCAATGCTAAATTATTTTTTAACCCAGTAACTTTATAGTCTTATAAAATATTTCTATAAAAATAAAATACACAATTATAGTAATGACAGCCAGTGCAGTATTACTTGGTATCACTGGCAGTATTCGATGGCTTCACTTTGCGATCTTACAGGCGGTATTATGCCACTATTATTCACCTGGTATCCGTCGCATGTTTTCTAACCAATAAATATTGTCTTTTTTATTGTAGGATAAAATCGCTGCCACAGGGCATCAAAAAGCTACTGCTTTGCCGGACAAAAAATTCCAACTTATTCGCATAAACCTCAATGAGTAATGACAACTTTTTTTGAATTTAAAAGTTGCTGTATTAATTGCATCTTGATTTTATTTTGATTAACTTTCTGCAACAATTCAACCATCCTTCCAGAAAACAATTTCGCCTTAATAGTTATTACCTCCCTGTTGCCACTGCAATGTTTTATTCGGTATACCCTTTATTGAATATAAAATACTAAAAATTATAATCAGGTAAAATGATCACTAAAAAAATATCGTCTCAAAAGCAAGTATCTGTAACTACCTATTTGGTGATTTCGATTGCTAGCCTTATTGCTGCTGTTGGCATCGGTTACTATTATTTTAACTACATGAAACAAGGCAGCACCGAAAAAATGGATGACCGTGTTTTTTATCTGGTGCTGGTGCTTTTTGGTATGGCAGCGAGTGCACTAATTTTCGGTATTATGAATTCATATGCGAGCCTTAAAGGCATACATGCAGATGTTACCTACAAATTTACGGGGCCGGTAGTAGGTGTTATACTCACTGTGTTAGGTGGTTTTATGATACCGAAAGGTTCAAGCGATCAGATACTTTCCATCAGGGTGTTTGACCAGGATAAGAACCCCGTTACAAGAGGTAAAGTCACTCTGTCTTTTCCGCATTACCAGCGGGATGCATCAGTCAATGAAAAAGGCATGGTGGTGTTTCCCGAAATTCCTTACGACCAGTTGCGAAACAGCATCAGTATTAACGTAGTAAGTGATGGCTATAGCTCTATAACAATTGATACAGTCCTTGGCAATTTTGACCCCATTAATCTTACAGTAAATCAATCAAAAATTATTAGGATTGCAGGCAGTGTAAAAGATGCTGCCGACCGGCCTATTAAAGATGTGGATATAGTTGTTGATGGAACTCCTTACGCAGCAAAAACAATCAATGATGGGAGTTTCCATATCCCAATACCTGGTTATCATTTCGGCGACAGGATTACCCTCGTTACTTCTCACCCTTCCTACGAGGATAAGATAAAAGAATTCGACATAGAATCGGGTGAAATAAACAAGATTGAATTTGTATTGAATCCACTTCCCATTGTTAATAATAAACCGAAAAGAAAATGAAAACAACTATTCTTATTATTGTCTTATTTTTTAGTTTACTGAACGGGGCAATTGCACAGGAAGTAGTCATTAAAGGCACACTCCGCTGCATAAATAATGGCACTACCTCCACGAGGGGTGCGGTTAACATCATCATCATCCCTTCTTTTAATCCAAAAGCTGCTGTGGCAACTACCACTACCCCGCAGGGTTTTTTTCAGGTGAATACCGGTTGGAATACAAGAGACCTGAAAGATAAAGATGTATCGCTCTACATTATTACCAAATGCAGCAGCTGCAAAAAGATACAGCGGGTATTTATTTCTGAAGACTTGGATAAACGCAATACCGATCCAA
>JAYSXR010000059.1:0-5660 GCA_043717145.1 Chitinophagaceae bacterium
GCTTAAACATTCGCAACAGAATGTTGTTATCTGTTTGCATATGGATGCTATTACAGTAATTTTTCCGCATCAGCTATTCAGGGAACACCCATCCCTTAAAACAAACAGACCCGTTTACTTGGTGGAAGAGTGGTTGTTTTTTCAGCAGTATACTTTTCACAAACTAAAGCTGGTCCTTCACCGGGCTTCTATGAAGTTTTATCAACAGTGGCTCACAGAAAAAAATTATACGGTTACTTATATTGAAACCATAGATACAAGAAATGATATCCGGCAACTCATCGGATCATTAGCAACTCAAGGTATCTCAGCAATTCATATAGCTGATGTAGCTGATAATTGGTTGCTTACGCGAATCGCTAAAGCCTGCAAACAGCATAAGATAAACCTGGTCATTGATACCTCACCTGGCTTTCTCAATACCCCAACGGAAGTAGCTGATTATTTTAATGCAAGGAAAACATATTTCCAGACAGATTTTTATAAGCATCAGCGCAAACTGCGTAAATTATTATTAGAAAAAGATGGAAAACCAATTGGTGGAAAATGGACTTATGATGCGGATAACCGGCTGAAATTTCCAAAAACAGAAACAGTACCTGTTATTGATTTCCCAAAAGAAAATGTTTTCATTACAGAGGCTAAAAAATATGTTGCGCAACATTTTGCAGTCAATTATGGCACCCTGGATGGCCCCCTTTTTTTTGTAAGTACATACCAGGAAGCAGAAAAATGGCTATCTGATTTTATTGAGAACCGTTTGCAAAAATTTGGTGATTATGAAGATGCTATAGTTGTAAAGGAACATTTACTCCATCATTCGGCATTAACGCCTATGTTGAATACGGGACTACTTACGCCAATGCAGGTGCTGAATAAGGTGCTAACGCATGCAGCTAAACAGGATATACCCATGAATTCCCTGGAAGGTTTTGTAAGACAGATTATCGGCTGGCGAGAATTCATCCGTATCGTTTATGTGCGTGAAGGCAGTAAACAACGAACCACTAATTACTGGAAATTTAAAAGAAAAATTCCCGCAAGTTTCTGGACAGGAACAACCGGCATCCATCCTGTAGATCAGACAATTAAAAAAGTGTTGCAAACAGGATATTGCCATCATATTGAACGCTTGATGGTACTGGGTAATTTTATGCTGCTTTGCGAATTTGATCCCGACGAAGTATATCGCTGGTTCATGGAATTATTCATTGATGCCTATGACTGGGTAATGGTGCCAAACGTATACGGTATGACACAGTTTGCTGATGGCGGATTGATGACAACCAAACCCTATATAAGCAGCAGTAATTATTTGATGAAGATGGGTGACTATGAAAAAGGAAACTGGCAACCAATATGGGATGGTTTATTCTGGCGCTTTATGCATATCCACAGAACTTTCTTTTTACAAAATCCCCGCCTGGGTATGCTGATTGGCACCTTTGACAAGATGCCAAAAGAAAAACAAGACCTGCATTTCCAAAATGCTACCCGGTTTTTAAGCAACCTCCACTCGCTTTAACTCTTTTAACCTTTTTATCCCTTTTAACCCTCATGTTCTCCACTCCCGAAAAAGATCGCATCATTGAAATGGCCTGGGAGGATCGTACACCCTTTGAAGCCATTGAACTACAGTTCGGGTTGAAGGAAAAAGAGGTGATTACTTTTATGCGTACCAACAGTAAACCATCCAGTTTTCGTATGTGGCGCAAAAGAATGGCAGGGCGGCAAACCAAACATTTGGCAATAAGGAGCAAAGAAATCAATCGCTTTAAATGTAGCCTGCAACGAAATATAAATATGAATAAAATAAGTAAGCGTTAGTCAGTCGCTCGGCGCTGCCGGGTGACTGCTATCAACCCGCCCCATCCGGAGGAAATAAAAAAATATTAATTTTTATTATTCGTAAACACAAAAGGCTGCTGTTTCCTTTCGCGCAGGGTTTTTTCTATCAGAAAAGGTTTTTTAATAACCTTATGCTGGTTAATATCGAGGATCTCGTTGGCTGTGCAGAATGTTGCCCAGTTTTCGGTATGATATAAAAGTGTATTTAACAGTTCAACATGATGCTCTAACTCTTCCGGACTAAGATGAGCCGTTTTTGATAATACCAGTAAATCCCTATTAGCATCATTCATACACCCATTTTTTATTTATGGTTGGGGCAGCCGCAAAATTTAGTGCCGTTATTCTTATGGAAAACCGCACAGGAACTGCCCGCCATAGCAAGCAATAACAACAAAATAACTATTTGGTTTATTTTCGGTTTCATATTCTGTGTTGTAAAATACTACTTTACAGTTTAATCAGGTAAAAATCCAACCGTTTGCCTACGAATTTTAACATACAAAAGGTATTGGTAGCCCCACTCGATTGGGGCTTGGGCCACGCTACGCGTGACATTTCTATCATCCATGCTTTGATTGCCAATGGTTATGAGGTGGTAATTGGTGCCGAGGGAGCGCAGGCTAGCCTGCTGCAAACCGAGTTCCCTTCCCTACAAATCCTGTCCCTGGACGGTTACCGGGTTCGGTACAGTAAAAGTAAATGGGGCTTTTTGTTTAAGATATTGGTACAGGTGCCCCGTTTACGCCGGGTTATTAAAAAAGAAAATCACTGGTTAGATACGGTTATTGATCAACAACAGATTGACCTCGTTATCTCGGATAACCGGTTTGGGCTGTATACTAAAAAAATTCCCTGCATTTTTATTACCCACCAACTTACTGTTAAAGCACCCTTTGTTTGGGCAGAGAAAATGATGCAGCAAGTGAATTATTACTATATCAACCAATTCAGCAGTTGCTGGGTTCCGGATATGGCCGGCACTGAAAATGCTGCCGGTATATTATCACATCCTGTTAAATTACCACTTACAAAAGTTCAGTATATCGGTTTGCTTTCGAGGTTTCATCTGCAATCCGAAACAAAAAAATATGATTACTGCATACTACTATCAGGACCAGAACCACAGCGCACCCTTCTTGAAGAGAAAATTCTTTCGGGCATAGGCTCCATCAACGGGAAAATACTATTAGTAAGAGGGAGACCCGGAAGTAATGAGGTTATTAAAGTTCCAGAAAATGTTGAAGTCAAAAATCATTTACCCGGTCCAGAACTGCAGAAGGCTATCCTGCAAAGCGAATACATTGTTTGCAGGGGTGGTTATACATCATTGATGGAACTGTTCTCTCTTCAAAAAAAAATGCTCCTTATTCCCACACCCGGCCAGACCGAACAGGAATACCTGGCGAAAAAATTAGTGGAAAATGGCTTTTGCCTTTCTGTAACTCAGGATCAACTGAATTGTGTTGAGCATTTTGCGATGGTTAAAAATTTTGACTACAAATTACCTGCCTTCTCCCTCTTTAATGAAAATTATATAACAGATTTATTAAAAAAATCTATGGAAGGAATGCGGGGTAATAAGTTGTTATAGTAGCTGTTCATTATCCCCTTAATACAAAATTCCCTGATTGCATTTATCTTTATAGTATTAATGAATAAAAACACCAAAGCACATGCCGCTGTATTAGGGGCGAATCTTATTTTCGGCGGCAATTATGCTGTTGTTAAATATATCACACCGGGTGTTATTCACCCTTTTGCATTGAATGTGGTGCGCATATTGGTAAGCTTGTTGTTGTTTTGGGTTTTATTCCTCTTCAACCCCCCCAAAATACAAATCCAGAAAAAACATATTCCACGTTTTATGCTCTGCGCATTAACCGGGGTAGTTATTAACCAAATATTATTTATCAAAGGCGTATCACTAACCACGCCCATTCATAGTGCTTTATTGTCTTTAGCTACGCCGATTTTTATAACGCTTATCGCCGCCTGGTTGTTGAGAGAGGGGCTCACAGCCTATAAATTAACCGGACTCTTTCTAGGTATTGGCGGCGCAGCTATATTGGTGTTATTAAAAGACAGTACCCACACCGGAACTGATATGCTTTTGGGCGATATTATGGTTATCATCAACGCCATATCTTATGCTTTTTACCTGGTATTGGTACGGCCCCTAATGGCAACCTACAGCGGCATTCAGGTACTGAGATGGATCTTTACATTCGGTTCAATAGTTATTTTACCGTTTGGCATGCAGCAGTTTATCGCCACTGATTGGTCAGCCTTTGCCCTATCGCATTGGATGGGCCTGGCATTTGTTGCAGTGGTTGCCACTTTTCTCGCTTACCTGTTAAACGTTTATGGCATATCCGTAATAGGTGCATCCTCTACGGGTGCCTATATTTATACGCAACCTGTTTTTGCTGCCATCTTAGCCATCATTTTTGCAGGGGAAAATTTTAGTGCTGTGAAATTGATAGCAGCTATTCTGATATTTACCGGTGTATATCTTGCCAATTTTAAAAAGCAATCCGTTCAAAGTTTGGGGTAATCAAAAAACCAGTATACTTTTTTAGCTGACTTGAATTCTTTCCATTGCGAGATATCAGCTTCTACTGCAAAAACCGCGCAGGTAGGCATATCATCAACCCGGGTTGTTGTGAGGAGATTTACAAATTCAGTAATACCGGGATTATGCGAAAAAATACCTGCGGCATTTATTTTGTCGTCCAGTTTACTTATCACATTATAAAAAACAGAAGCCGTTGCATGGTACAATTCTCGGAATTGTATAATTGATTTTTTAGGGATTTGATAGGTTTCGGCAAAATAATACGCAGTCGTCAATGCCCTGTTAGCCGTACTGGATATAAACGCATCTATCGCTACATGCTTATCAAACAAACGTTGCGCCATCATGGGCGCGTCACGTTGTCCGCGTTCGTTCAGGGGGCGGTCAAAATCATTTTGCCCCTGAACCGCCCAACTACTTTTTGCATGCCGTATGATCAATAACTGTTTCATGCCCAAAAGTTACAAAAAACTCCGCTTACATTTGTAACCGTGGCTATTACTAAACTCAATATAGAAGAATTTTTATCCCTTGCGGGGGAGCATCCTGTACTGGATGTTCGAAGTCCCGGTGAATTTGCCCATGCACATATTCCCGGTGCAAATAGTTTACCCTTATTTACTGATGAAGAAAGAAAAGTGGTGGGCACTGCTTACAAACAGGAGAGCAAACAAAAAGCCATTAAACTGGGTCTCGATTATTTTGGGGTGAAGATGGTGAAAATGGTTGAAGAAACCGAAGCAATCATCAAAACACGAAGTGCGAATGGCAATGCTGGGAACGGAGATAATATTGTTCTTGTTCATTGTTGGCGCGGCGGAATGCGCAGTGCCGGGGTTGCCTGGTTACTGGACCTCTATGGTTTCAAAGTGTATACATTGGTGGGGGGGTATAAAGTATATAGAAAATGGGTGTTGCTGCAGTTTGATAAGGAATACCCCCTACATATCCTGGGGGGGTATACCGGCAGTGGCAAGACTGAAATATTACATGCCATGGCTAAAAAAAAGGAATGTATTATTGATTTGGAAGGTTTGGCCCATCATAAAGGTTCTGCATTTGGAAATTTTGGCCAACCCAAACAGCCTTCGCAGGAGATGTTTGAAAACATGTTAGCAAAAGAACTGAAAATAAAAGATGATATATGTAAGGTAACACAATCCAATATCTGGCTGGAAGATGAAAGCCAGCGGATAGGCGAAGTAAATATCACCACGTCATTGTTCCGGCAGAT
>JAYSXR010000060.1:0-5648 GCA_043717145.1 Chitinophagaceae bacterium
CTGCGGCTTTGCGTGAAATAAAATAATATGGCCGAACAACAACTTTTTAAAATAACCATCGACAACATCACCATTGAGGTGCCCGCAGGAACAACCATCCTGAATGCGGCACGTAAGATCGGTGGCGATGTTGCACCACCTGCCATGTGTTATTACAGCAAATTGCAGGGTAGTGGCGGTAAATGCCGTACCTGTTTGGTAGAAGTGAGTAAAGGTTCTGAAAAAGACCCACGTCCAATGCCGAAACTGGTGGCTTCCTGCCGCACAACGGTAATGGATGGGATGGAAGTGAAAAATATTACCAGTCCTAAAGTACTGGATGCGCGCGCTGGTGTGGTAGAATTTTTATTATTGAACCATCCACTGGATTGCCCTATCTGCGACCAGGCTGGTGAATGTCATTTGCAGGACCTCAGTTACGATCATGGTAAAGAAGGCACGCGTTACGAATTTCAGCGCCGCACATTTAAAAAACATGATATTGGTCCTTACATACAATTGCACATGACACGTTGCATACTCTGTTACCGTTGCGTATATGTGGCTGATCAGTTAACGGATAAAAGAGAACACGGTATTTTAGACAGGGGCGATCATTCAGAGATTGCAACAATGATCGAAAAAAGTTTGGAGAATGATTTTATAGGTAATGTGATAGATGTTTGTCCGGTAGGGGCATTAACTGACAAAACTTTCCGTTTTAAAAACCGTGTATGGTTTTTAAAACCAATGGATGCACACAGGGATTGCCCAACCTGCAGTGGAAAAGTTACATTATGGAACCGGGGTGATGAAGTATTCCGGGTAACCGCAAGAAAAGACGAATGGGGTGAAGTAGAAAATACCGATGATGGCAAAACAGCCTGGATCTGCAATACCTGCCGCTTTGAAAAGAAAAAGACCGGCGACTGGGTAATAGAAGGCCCTCGCAAAATAAGCCGCCATTCGGTAATTGCACAAGGGCATTACCAGGGTTCGGTGGGTATGCACAAGCCAACAGAAATTTTTGCAGCCGTAAATGGTGGCCGCCAACCCAAAATATTATTGGATATTCACTCGGTGAGTGAAGTGAACCAACCCAATATTGAACTGAGTTTAATAGAAGGACCGGCACATTCAACTGATTTTAATTCGAAGAAAGACTTATAGCCATATACCTCATGACACTACTTGCTATTGACTGGGCCTTACTCATTGAAAAATTAATATTAATCGCGATCATTGTGTTTGCGAGCTTGGGTATTGCATTATATACAACGTTCGCCGAGCGAAAAGTTGCGGCCGTCTTGCAGGACAGACCCGGCCCCAATCGTGCAGGCCCCTTTGGATTATTTCAACCTTTTGCGGATGGTTTAAAATTGATCATGAAAGAAGAGATTATTCCCAATACGGCGAATAAAGGTTTATTTATTTTAGGTCCTGGCCTGGCTATGACGGCTGCACTGATGAGTTGCGCAGTAATTCCCTGGAGCAGCCACATAGAATTGTTTGACAGAAGTATTGACCTGCAGATTGCAGATATCAATATCGGCATATTGTATGTGTTTGGTGTGGTGAGTATGGGTGTATATGGAATTATGATCGGTGGATGGGCCTCTAATAATAAATTCTCTTTAATGGCGGCGTTACGCGGCGCCTCACAGGCGATCAGTTATGAACTGGCCATGGGTTTGGCATTGATTGCGGTACTGATGATATCTGGCTCATTAAGTTTGAAGACAATCGTTGAACAACAGATGGGGGCGGGCCAATTATGGAATGTAGCCTATCAGCCACTTGGTTTTTTAATATTTTTCATCTGTGCCATGGCAGAGTGTAACCGTACACCATTTGACCTGCCTGAAGCGGAAAACGAATTGAATTTTGGCTACCACCAGGAATATTCATCTATGAAACTCGGGTTCTACCTGTTCTCCGAATACATTAATATGATCATGAGCAGTGCGATTATGGCTTGTTTATTCTTTGGAGGTTATGATATTCCTTTCTTAAATGAAAGCACACTGGCACCAAATGTAGCGGCGATACTGGGTGTGCTGGCATTGCTGACCAAGATCGCCATCTTTATTTTTGTATTCATGTGGATACGCTGGACCATCCCGCGTTTCCGCTACGACCAGTTGATGAACCTTGGCTGGAAAACATTGATACCACTGGCATTAGTAAATATGCTGGCAACCGGAGCAGTAATATTATGGCACCAAGGATGACGTTTTTCAATGGTGAATTGGATATTTACTCACCATTGACGACTCTGTATGTTGCGCCAAGAGCAGAAGTACAAGTGAGTGCCACAAGGAAAGATGAGGAAAGAGATAAAGTTGGAATCAATAGGCTAAAAAATATTTTTGCTAACCTTTAAGCAGATAGCTTAGAGCACTAAGGGAGATAAAAAACATGCAGGCATTAACAAACAGGTCAAAAGCGGTAAGCCGTAAGCCCATGAGCTTTATGGAAAAGCTGTATATACCAGCTATCGTTAAAGGCATGGCCATTACGTTCAGTCATATTTTTAAAAAGCAACCTACCATCCGTTACCCGGAACAAACAAGGCCATTCAGCCCGGTGTTTCGCGGGTTGCATGTATTGAACCGGGATGAGGAAGGGCGTGAAAACTGCACTGCCTGTGGCTTATGTGCCGTAGCTTGCCCTGCAGAAGCCATTACCATGGAAGCAGCAGAACGCTTGCCCGGCGAGGAAAATTTATACCGTGAAGAGAAGTATGCAGCAAAATACGAGATCAACATGCTGCGTTGTATTTTTTGTGGTTTGTGCGAAGAAGCCTGCCCAAAAGATGCGATCTATTTAAGTGAAACATTTGCACCGGCTAATTTTACCCGTAAGGGATTTATATATGGGAAAGAAGATTTGCTGATACCGGATCCTAAAACCGAACCTGAAGCGTTTGCAAAGGCAAAGGGTAAAGATGCGCCGACGACGGCGAATTAATAATTAGCAAAGGATAATTAGTAACTGGAAAACCAGTCATTAATTATGTGTTACTGATTATCAATGATTAATTAACATTATGAGTACGACCGAAATATTATTCTTTTTTCTGAGTGCCTTGGCCATCTTCAGTGCTATTATGGTATTGGTTAGCAAAAACCCGGTGCACAGTGTGTTGTGGCTTATTTGCGTATTTTTTGCCATCTCGGGACATTATATTTTATTAAATGCGCAGTTCCTGGCTATTGTAAACCTCATCGTATATGCAGGTGCCATAATGGTACTGTTTCTTTTTGTAATCATGTTAATGAACCTGAATGCAGAAACGGAACCACAAAAACATGTGTGGATGAAATTGGCCGGAGCAGTTTCGGGCGGCTGTTTTTTAATGGTGCTGGTATCATTGGTGCGTCAGGCAACAGATATGCAGCATAAAACGGCTTTAATGAAAGACGGGAATATCGGGTTGATTAAAAATCTGGGTAAAGCTTTGTTCAGTGATTATGTTGTACCCTTTGAGATTTCTAGTGTATTATTTTTAAGCGCCATGGTAGGGGCGGTGGTTATTGGTAAGAAGGAATAAAACGCCGAACGCTGAAAGCTTTGGTATGAGGATAATTTTAAAATTCGTTCAGCGTTAACCGTTGGGCCTTAAGCGTACAAAATGCCAATACAATATTACATTTACCTCTGTTTAGCGTTATTCAGTATTGGTATTATAGGCGTATTAACACGCCGTAATGCAATCATTGTATTCATGTGTGTTGAACTGATGTTGAATGCAGTGAATCTATTATTGGTGGCATTTTCAAAAATGCACTACGGCCTGGCAATTGGTGCAAACCCGGAAACAACAGTGGGTATAGACGGACAACTATTTGTATTCTTCATCATGGTAGTAGCTGCGGCGGAAGTAAGTGTGGGGTTAGCCATTATTGTTATGATGTACAGGAATACGCATTCGGTAGATATTAATTTTTTGAACAGGTTGAAAAATTAAACACGCAAAACACTTAATGCAAAATGCCTAACGCAATATGCGTGAAGCATTAGGCATTTCGTCTTAAGCGTAAAGCTTGACTGGTATGAGCAAACTCGTTTATTTAGTTCCTTTATTTCCCCTGCTGGGTTTTCTGATCAATGGATTGGGGCGTCAGTCTATGTCCAAATCATTGATTGGTATTGTAGGAAGTGGTGCGATACTTGCATCATTTGTAATGAGCCTGCTGATCTTTTTTGATGTAAAAAACAATGGGGCCAGTGTTATTACCTTATTTGATTTTATCAATGTAGAAAGTTTTAAAATTGCTTTTGCCTTCCAGGTTGATCAGTTGTCTACTTTATTCCTTTTAATCATCACCGGTATAGGGTTCCTCATACACTTATATTCTACAGCCTATATGCATGCGGAGGAACCGCAGCATTTCGGCCGATATTTCGCTTACCTGAACCTTTTCATCTTTTCCATGCTCTTATTGGTGTTAGGTGCCAACTATGTGATCATGTTTATTGGATGGGAAGGAGTTGGTTTATGTTCTTACCTGCTTATCGGTTTTTGGTTTAAGAATAACACGTATAACTATGCTGCCCGCAAAGCATTCGTGATGAACCGTATTGGCGATCTTGGTTTTTTACTGGCAGTATTCTGGTTATTGTTCAGATTAGGAACAGCTTCTTATGACGATGTTTTTGCGAATGTATCTAAACTCAGCAGTTTTGATGTAACCGCCATCACCACTTTATTATTCGTAGGTGCCATGGGTAAGAGTGCACAAATTCCTTTATATACCTGGCTTCCCGATGCGATGGCTGGTCCTACACCAGTATCTGCATTGATTCATGCAGCCACGATGGTTACCGCCGGTATTTACATGATTGCCCGAAGCAATATTTTGTATACGATGGCCCCCGCCACGCAAACACTAGTGGCAGTGGTTGGGTTGGCTACAGCTATTTTCGCTGCAACCATTGCATTAAAACAAAATGATATTAAAAAAGTGTTGGCTTACTCAACCGTAAGTCAACTTGGCTATATGTTTTTAGGATTGGGTGTGGGTGCGTATACAGGGGCTGTGTTTCATGTGATGACGCATGCTTTTTTCAAAGCCTTATTATTCCTGGGTGCCGGCTCTGTTATTCATGCCATGCACCATGAACAGGATATCCGCAAAATGGGTGGGTTGAAAAAATATATGCCCATTACGCATATCACTTTTTTACTTGCCTGCCTGGCCATTGCCGGGATTCCGCCATTTTCAGGTTTCTTTTCTAAAGATGAAATATTAACCGCCGCATTCGCTAAAAACCCCATTTACTATTTTGTAGGTGTGGGCGGTACATTAATGACGGCTTTTTATATGTTCCGTTTATATACCCTTACTTTCCTAGGAGATTTCAGAGGTACACAGGATCAGGGAAACCATATACACGAGAGCCCGTCTGCCATGACCATCCCATTGATTATCCTAGCGGCTCTTTCTGTAGTGGGTGGTTTGATAGGCATCCCCGAAGTGTTTGCAAGCAATGCACATAGCCTGGAACATTTTTTAGCACCCATTTTTGCCGAGTCTGCAAGAATTGCTGAACACCATCACCTGGAAGCTTCACAGGAATATTTAATGATGGGCGGTTCTACGCTTGCTATCATACTTATTATTTTATTCACAGTAAACCGGTATAAAAAATACCGGGCCACCGAA
>JAYSXR010000007.1:0-2247 GCA_043717145.1 Chitinophagaceae bacterium
TTCACTGGCGTGAAATTGAGTGTTAGTACCGCAGTTACCGATAACCAAATCAAGATCGCCATCGCCGTCCATATCAGCTGCACTAATACGGTTCCACCAACCAGTACTTGCAAAATGTATATAAGTGGATGATGCATCCGAAAGAATTCCTTTTGTATTTATAAAAACTTTTATAAGCATCCATTCGCCTACCACAACAAGGTCGGGTTGTTTATCATTGTTTAGGTCTATCCAAAGTGCATCTGTAACCATTCCCGGTTGCATTAATGCAGCACAATTTTTTTGAGTGGCATCAGTAAAAGAACCTTTACCATCATTAATAAGTATGTAGCTATGGGGAGCAGTGGGGTATTTTCCCGGGACAACTCTACCTCCCACAAAAAGGTCAATGTCGCCATCCCCGTCAATATCAACTGCTTTAACACACCCCTTGCTGGCTAGCATAGCTGGTAATGCATTTTCTTTTTTAGTAAAATTTCCCTTACCATCATTTAGGTAAACGCGATCCTGAAAAGCAGCATCATTTTCATTAAATTCATAACCTCCACTGCCAACATACAGGTCAAGATCTCCATCATTATCTGCATCAAAAAAGGTTGCAGCCACATCTTCACTGGCAGCATCTTTTACAAATGCCGGTGTTGGCTTTAAGGAGAAGGTATTATTTTTATTTTGCAGAAATAGTTGGCCAGGCTGCCCTTTTGCTCCCCCAATAAAAAAATCTTCCAGGCCATCTTTATTTACATCTGCTACCTCTATACATGGCCCTTGCCTGCTTAAATAATTTGGTAGCAATGGTTGTAATGTAAAATCATTTAAAGAATTTTCGTGGTGATGTACCTCGGGCATTGTGGTTTGAGTTAACAACACTTTACTTTTATCTACAACAGTATCATATTTCCATTTTCTGGTGGCATCAGCCATTTTAATAACTATAGATTGATTGGTTTTAACAGCAACTAATTGTTGATACTTATCATTTGGCCAAATAACAAGTATGGAGTCAATGAGGGCGTTTTTTCCTACACCAAAATTCCATACCGGATCGCTGGAAGATTGAAACCCACGTACAGGTGATTGTTCCTGGTAAAACTGTTGCCCTTTACAAAACAACTTCACCTTTGTGACAATACCTCTTTGATTTGCAAAGCCTCCGTCTAATTGCACCCTCAGGTAATTATTTTTGATGAACACCTCACTGTTATATTTGTAAAAGCCTGCAAAATCATCTTTAAGAAATGCGTTATTTATTTTTTATAACCAGCAACCATCCTTTATTTTTTGCAACCGGAATCTCATCATTTATTCCAAATGATTTACTTGGTTGAAAGTTTTTTATTTCAGGTGCAGTGATGATAGCATTTGCAGCATCAATACCCAATTTATTCCAGTCGATTTTCAGCTTTACATTCACATCTCCTTCCGCCCAACTTGCAACGGAAACCAGGGCAGACCCCTTCTTTTTATACACTGTTACAAGCACTTTTTCATTGCTAGTTTTTACAGGGCAGTTATCACTCCAGTAACCAATCATCTCCGATCCTTTAATTCCAACATCATCCCATAATTTCCAGATAGGTCTTGGGTCTGCATTGTCGCTCCATGGCATTCTGTTAGTCATTCCGTAAATCATGCCACGCCAGGCATTGCCTCCATCCTGCAACATCTCGCCCATTAAACCAAAAGGAATACCACTTACTTCTGTTAAGAAAAAATCCGGCTTACTTTTTTCATAATCGAAATATTCGCCAAACCATAATTTATTGAGGTATGGAAAATGCTCCATGTATAAATTGGCACTGTTATTAAAACCATCATTTTTATTGTATTGATTGGCGCTGTGCAGATCTAATATACCCGGGTGACCATCTTTTGTCAAGACTCTTTTAATACGTTTCATGGTGATCCTGTCAAAGGCCACATCATCTAAATAAATGCCATCGATACCTACATTTTGCACTAGCCAGTTCATACCTTCTGCATAGTAATTGTGCCAGCGGTTCATACCACTGTTTACAATGGCTGCATCTTTTAATTCAGGTACAAACCAGGCCGCAATATAATCGTCGCCCACATGCTCCTGCAACCAGCTAAATCCGCCGCCTTTTCCGCCACTAAATATTTCATGCCCAAGGCTTCGCAATGCATGTATTTCGTACGCCTTGTTACTTAATTCCCGAATGGTGTTGTATATTTTTACTTTCAATCCTTTGCTGTGCGCTTCATCAACATAGGCCTTCATTTTTT
>JAYSXR010000061.1:0-5637 GCA_043717145.1 Chitinophagaceae bacterium
CCACCTCGTAATTGAAATTTCGAATGTATGGGCAAACCGACTCATTGGCGATGAACAAGAACCTGCTGACTGTGAATGGATACCAGGCCACCTGGACAACGGGAAATCATTAAAAGAATTTCCTGATTGGTTTTTGAAGAAACAATCACGTCCTTCAAAAGGGCGGTATTGTTTTACTACCTGGAATTATTTTGACAAAGATTCACCATTGATTCCTTCGGGATTATTGGGTCCTGTAAGTATTGTAAGTCCTGATTAATTTTTGCAAATCGAATTATAGGCGCAGGAATGCAGCAAAGCCCCTATAGGTAGACCTGTGTAACAAAATAAAAATTAGGCCTATATAGTTGCAGGAGTGTCCACTGAACAAAAATTTTCTTACGCCTGGAATGAGGTGTAGGTTTGTGCGGCAGGTTTCCAGTGCAGGATGTTACTAAAGCTGGTAGCTACATAAATGGTTAGTAAAAAAGCAAGTTAGCCGCAGATTGGCGCAGGTCTCTTGGTCCCGTTTTTAATGCAATGAGTTAAGAAATAAAATAATTTGCCCTGCTGCTACAATAAAAATGATGCGTATAAAATATGAGTTTATAGATTGAAAGGAAGCTTATTTATCAGCTCCACGATTGTAGCATGGTTAGATATTTTTACAAGAGAAATGTATAAAACAATTTTTAGGCACAGTATGGCTGGACTATCCCTGACAAGTTGCTCATCAGCAGAGCCTGGTTCCGTTTATTTGACAGTAAAATATAATCCCAATTTTAAATTATATTTTAAGTATATTTATAACAGTAATAATAAACTACAGTGTAAAAATTTTTCAGGATTAGGCAGATATTAGTAACAGCGAAAACACAGAACGAAGTCTTGCGTCTGTGGGTAATACCGGTTTATTATGAATGTATTTTGTACTTTAAACAAAATCGCTGTATGGTAAACGTTTCCATATTTGCACTTTTTGTAAAAAAACGGTATCTGGAAGTATTGTAGGGCGCCAGAAAAGTAAATGCCTTAGGCAATGTTGTTTGGGGCCTATGGGGAGCAATTACAAAAAAAAATTCCGGAAGAACAAAATGAATTGTCTTTAGATGGCTTTGCCGCCGGTTTTTATGCACCTCGTATGGAGGCGGGGAAAGAGGTGATGTAGGAGTAGGTAGATCTTGATACCGTAAAATATAAAAATTACATTTTAAATAAACTTTTATGAAACACATACAACTATTCTTTCTTCTTACAACTTTTGCCTTTGCCGCCTCTGCTCAAAATGTGGGTATAGGTACACCCACCCCTTCAGATCAGTTGCACACTACCGGCACGGTTCGCTTTGAAAAATACAGAGGGCCTGCCACCCGCATGATACAGATAGACTCTTCCGGTAGACTGGTTGTAACGGCAGCAGGGGCTGTATCTTTAAACCCAATCGCATACGCTATACCGGATAATGGCTGCGCTGCAGGCATCGGTGTCACAAGTACCATACTCGTATCCGGACAGGCAACAGCAGTTCCATCCACTAAAATTGCAGTACGTATTAATATTACACATACTCTTGATGCCTCACTTAGAATATACCTATATCCTCCCACGGGAACCGGTATACTGGTCCTTGCTGCTGCGAACGGCAGCACCGGGGATAATTTTACCAATACAATTTTTACAGATCAGGCTCCCGTTTCTATAGATGCAGGAAATGCTCCTTTTACCGGGCAGTACCGACCTAAAGGCGTGCCAACAGAATGTTTCCAAAGCGGTACACCGCTCTCGAACTTTGCCGGTTTCGGAAACATTGTACCTAACTGCACTTGGACGTTAAGGGTTTTGGATAATGGCGGGGGGATATCGGAACACTGAACAGTTGGTCTATTTCATTTTCAGGCCCGGAGTCTATCACCACTGCAGATGAAAATAATTACCTGCCAAAATTCTGTGCGGGCAACCTTATAGCCAGCAGTGTGTCCCAGCCCGCAGGCAGTATTAATATCGGTATAGGCCTTACCAATCCTGTGGCAAGTTTGCAAGTGACAAGGGGCACAGGAGCGGGAGGAACTGCACAATTTGACGGCACTCAAAATTCTTCCTCTTTCAATTCCAGTATCGCAGAAAATACTGTTATACGTGGCGGGAAGACCGGTTCTGAAGTTATAATTAATGATATCGGCGCTGGAAATGTAAGAATAGCAGACGCTGGAAGAAATGTGGGTATTGGGATAGAGATCCCAACGGCTAAATTGCACGTAAACGGCGCTATGAAAATTACTAACGGTTCACAGGGTCTCGGCAAGGTTCTTACTTCTGATGCAGGAGGTTTGGTAACATGGGCCACCCCAACGGGCAGCGGATGGAGTGCAAGCGGCGTTAATATTTATAATTCAAATGCCGGAAATGTAGGTGTGGGTAATAATGCGCCAGCTTATATATTAGATGTAAACAGCAGAATGAGAATAAGGCACAATGGCACAAACACCGCAGGTATCTGGTTAAATAAATCAGATAATACGGAAGGCAGTTTTATTGGTAACGTAAATGATACCACTTTGGGTTTTTGGGGACCAGCGGGTGCGGGTTCCTACAAAGCAGTAATAGATGTAAAGAACGGGGCCGTTGGTATAGGCGTTTTGGATCCTAAGGTTCCGCTGTCTTTTGAAAGCAGCACAGGCAATAAAATATCTTTGTATGGTAACAATACCACTAATGTTTATGGCTTAGGTGTGCAGGGCGGCCTGCTGCAGATATTCAGTGATAATGCATCTTCAGATATCGGTTTTGGATACGGCAGCAGCACGGCTTTTACAGAAAGAATTCGTATAAAAGGTAATGGAAATGAGGGTATCGGCACCAATAACCCTACCGCAAGCTTAGACGTAGTAAGAGGAACCGGCACTGATGGAACGGTACGCTTTCTGGGTTCGCAATATGCTTCGCATTTTAATTACAGTACCGAAGAGGCAACTTATATACGCGGCGGCAAAGCCGCTTCTGAAGTTATCATTAATGATCTTGGTACAGGAAACGTTAGAATAGCTCAGACCGGTGGCAATGTGGGTATTGGAATTCAAACTCCGCTAAATAAATTGGATGTTGTCGGCAATTTCGGTCTTACTGGCAACGCTAAGATTGGCGGAACTGCAAAGATATCAGGTGGAAACACGGTTAACGGGGCTGTTTTAACAGCTACAGACGGTACAGGTAATGCGGTATGGAAAGCTCCTGCAATAAATGGGAGTGCATTTTATGTCGAGGTAATTGATCAAATTCAAACATTAACTCAGGGAAATAACATAATAAATTTTGTCGTCTTTTCAGATCCTTATGGTGTTTTCACAAATGGCTTTGATAATAATACTCATATCTTTAATGTCCCCTCTACAGGAGTTTACCATTTTGATGGGAACCAGTTTTAGTGCTATCCCTTCAAATATTTTAAATAATGGCGGTACAGTAAGATTAAAAGTTGTACAAGATGGAAGTACTATTAGGGCTTCAAGTGTAATAAATATTGGAGCACCCGGTTCCTTTTCTCAGGAGCAATCTCTTTCCTTAACGATATTATTAAACCAGGGTAATACTATTAGATTTGACATAGAAGTTAATTTTTGTTGTGGACCTTATACTCTTTACGGTAGCCAATCTTCCGCGTCAGGATTTAGATTGTATTGAAAGTTGTTTTTAATATTCCGGCTTTGAGTTGATATCATAAGGGTGTATTAAAAAAAGTTATGATAAAACCAATTTTTAAAAAAAATATAAGATTAAATTAGTCATTATGAAACACCTACAACTTCTTTCTCTTTTTGCGTTTTCTGCCTTCACCACAACAGCGCAAAATGTAGGCATTGGAACGCCAACTCCAACTGATCAGTTACATACAACCGGTACTGTGCGCTTTGAAAATTATAAAGGAGCAAATATGAGGATTGTGCAAATGGATGCAACCGGCAGGTTAGTTGTACCGCCTGCAGGGGCCTTGTTTTTAAATAATACTGCACAAGCAATACCTGATAATGGTTGCGCAGGTGGCAATGGCATTACAAGTCAAATAAACGTAACGGGTCAGCCTTCTCTGGTATCATCCTCTAAAATTGCTGTACGTATAAATATCACGCATACCTTTAACGCAGATCTTAGAATTTACCTGTACCCACCTACCGGGGTTGGTGTGCTGGTCCTTGCGGCTGATAACGGCACCAGCGGGGATAACTTTATAAATACACTCTTCACCGATCAGGCGCCTGTTTCAATAACAACAGGGACTGCTCCTTTTATGAGCCAATACCGGCCCAAAGGCGGTGCAGTTGAATGTTTCGCAAGCGGTACATCTCTCGCTGCATTTGCGAGTATTGGTTCGGGGACTATAATACCTAACGGCACCTGGACACTGAGGATTTTAGACAATGGCATTAATGATTTGGGAACTCTGAATAATTGGTCTATTTCCTTTACGGGGCCGGAATCATTTACAACAGCAGATGAGAGTGATTACATTCCTAAATTCAGCGCAGGCAACTTGCTCCCAAGTAATATTTTTCAGCAGTCAAGCGGTATTAACACCGGTAATATCGGTATTGGCACCAGTAATCCAACTGTAAAATTGGAAATAAACGGCGCAATTAAGATTGGCGAAACTTCCACTTCTTCTAAAGGAAGCATAAAATACTCTCTCGCAGATTCAAGCTTTCAGGCTTATGATAATACACAGTGGAAATCAATGATAAATAATTTTGATGTACTTGGCCCATATACAAATGGGACTGCTCCGTATTTTCAATCCATGGTAAGAAATGGGTATGTGAATTTGCCTGCACTAACATTTACAATTAAAAAAAGTGGAAATTATCTGGTGATCTTAAGTACCGAAGGAAGTGGAGTACAGGAAAAAAACAACCTTTACAATCTTAGTGATAATCGAACCGATTTTGAGGGAGAAATAAGGGTTAGCCCAAACAATGTACCGGCCGAAAAGTATATAATAAAAAAGTTTTTTTATTCCCATTCTGATAACAATGGTGATCCAACGCAAGATCAGACTACAGTCTATCATTATGATGACGGCGATAAAAGTTTTATACAATATTTTGCATCAGGTGAAATAATTCAGGTCTATGCCCAAATTCAACAAAGTGTAGGAGCCAATGCCCCACCACAACAGAATCCATGGTACATTTATGCGCAGGTAAAATATATTCTTCTCAATTAAGTAATTTTAAAAAACGAAATGGCTGCCTTAGGGTGATGAACCACTTCATTCAGGATAGGTTGCCTGTTTTGTTTATTTTTCATAGCTATGTCTATACCTGAATCAACAGCTTTCTGTTTAAAAAAAAGTAAAGATAGCCCATGGCCTTGCCAAACTAAAAAAACGTACCCTTAAATACGATACCCTTAAGCAACAATTAGATACTACAGAAGATAAATAAATCAGCATCAATGACCCCGACAGCCGCAGCATACTTGTAACAAAAAGTATTGTGGAAGTAGCGTATAATACTAAAAATGCTGTGGAAGACAAACACAACCTGATAGTGCTTACACAAGCCACCAACACCAATGATGGCAAGGCATTGCACAAAGCAGGCTAAGCAAAATTTGCAGTTACAACAACAAGACAGCCTGATAGTACTTGGAGACAAAGGTTACCAT
>JAYSXR010000062.1:0-5586 GCA_043717145.1 Chitinophagaceae bacterium
CTGGCCGCCACGATAGTTTCTCCATTCAACATCCCAAAGTGGGGATGGCTGGTAGGCCATGCTCTGCCCGTCTTCCGACAGGCTGCCGGCATAACCAAAGGGCAGCATTAACGCTTCTGGTGTGCCGCCTTCGATATTTACGGAATAAAATTTTGTAGTAGCAGTAGGGTAACCTTCCCTTCCTGAAGTAAAGTATACAGATTTGCCATCCGGTGCCCATCCCTGAACAAGATCTGGTGAGGGATGCCAGGTGAGCCTTTTGGGTTCACCGCCATCAACGGGCATCACATATACATCGGTATTGCCATCGTACTGGCCGGTAAAAGCAATCCACTTACCATCCGGACTAAATTTCGGTGTGGTTTCAGCACCTACGGCAGTGGTTAGCCTGCGGGAATCGCCTCCTTCGCGGCCAACTACCCAGAGATCATCTCCATGTACAAAAACAATCTGGTTTTTACTAATAGTAGGCTGCCGCAAAAGCATAGTGCCTTGTGCAATAACCATGTTTACGAAAAGAAAGCTGCCTACAGAAAACAATAGTTTCCGGATAAGCGAACGGAGATATTTCATACGCAGTTAGTTTTGAGTTGAGTAATTTAACCAAAGAATGGAAGAAAATAGATATTTTATGATTGACGGGGTAGACCATGATCTGCCCCCATCAAATAATTGCAGAAAAGGGCTATCTTAATCATCTTTAAAAAACGACTATGCATAAAATATTAATAATTTCTGCGCTCCTTTTAGTGTTAAATGTATGTGGGCAGAATAAGACTGCTGTTGTAAACCCCAATGCGGCGTATCAGGCACCTTATTTTACGGATGCTGAACGGTTGCAGAAAATAGCTGTTCTTTTTCCGGTTATTGATAAAATTTATAAAGAGTATGCAGAAAAAAACCATTTTCCCGGCTATGCTTTTGGGATAATGTTGGATGGGAAACTGGTGTACTCGGGTAGTGGCGGCTATACGGATATTGCTAAAAAAATACCGGCTACAACCCAGTCCATGTTTCGTATTGCGTCTATGAGTAAAAGTTTTACAGCGATGGCAATTTTAAAACTGCGCGATGAAGGTAAACTGAAATTAGATGAGCCTGTTTATACATACATCCCAGAAATGAAAGGCCAGAAATTAACCAGTGATGCACCGGAGATTACCATTAAGAATTTACTGACACATTCTGCTGGCTTTCCTGAAGACAATCCCTGGGGCGACAGGCAATTGGCAGATACCGATGCTGAAATGATTGCCATGATCAAAAAAGGGATCTCTTTTTCTAATGACCCCGGCATTGTATATGAGTATAGTAATTTGGGTTTTGCCATGTTGGGTTATATCATAAAAAAAGTAAGCGGCGTTCCTTACAGTGAATACATTGAAAGGAATATATGGAAACCATTGGGTATGAACCAGGCACAATGGGAGTATTCAAAAGTGCCCGTTAATGAACTGGCACATGGCTATCGCTGGATCAATGATAACTGGCAGGAAGAAACTTTATTACACGATGGTATTTATGGGGCGATGGGCGGGATGATCACTTCTATTGAATCGTTCAGTAAATATGTGGCAATGCATCAATCTGCGTGGCCTGTAAGAAACTATACGGAAACCGGCCCCGTAAAAAGAAGTTCTATCCGCGAAATGCACCAGCCATGGCGGTTTAGCGTATTGAATACAAAGTATGCCTATCCCAGTGGCCGTGTATGTGCTACCAGCTCGGCATATGCCTACGGATTAAGTTGGACACGCGATTGTGAAGGCCGCGAATACATTGCGCATAGTGGCGGCCTGCCTGGTTTTGGAAGCAACTGGCGCTTTTTACCAGAGTATGGGTTAGGTGTTATCCTTTTTGCGAATGTTACCTATGCGCCCACTACGCCACCGAATTTTGCAGTGTTGGATACATTAATCAGGCTGGCACAATTACAACCCAGGCAATTACCCCCTTCCTATATATTAACACAAAGAAGAAACGAACTTTTAAAATTATTGCCCGACTTTACAAATGCCGTTTCTTCGGGAATTTTTGCAGAAAATTTCTTTGCAGATTATTTCACTGATGCCATGAAAAAGGAAGCCAACGCCATTTTTGCTAAAGCAGGTAAAATAAATAAAGTGGGAGAAGTGGTTCCGGATAACCAGCTGCGTGGTTATTTTATGCTGGAAGGAGAAAAATCGAATATCAGGATAAGCTTTACGTTAACACCCGAAAACCCGGCATTGATTCAGGAGTATCATATCAGGACGGTTGATAAATAATACCCCTGTTGGTTGCCTGACCAACAGGTTGCCTCTTCTCTTTATAATTGCTCAGTTCTACCAGTAATGTTGGGAAGGGTGGGAGAAACAAAGTATTTTAGTAACTCACTGAAATCTAATTTCGCATTCATGCATCTCTACATTAAAAATATGGTTTGCCCACGCTGCGTTACCGCAGTTGAAATGGTTTTGAATGAATTACATATCCAACCCGTGTATGTTCATTTGGGAGATGTATTATTGAAAGAACAGCTTGCAGAAATACAACTGGACCAGCTCTCCATGAAGCTTGAACAATTAGGCTTTGAATTATTGGACGATAACCGAAAACAGCAGATAGACAAGATCAAAACCATCATTATTGAACACATACATTACCAGGATGATGAAAAATTTGCTTTTACAGAAGTATTGTCCCGTGAATTGAATAAAGAATATTCTGTTATCAGTAAATTATTTTCAGAAACAGAAGGTATAACAATAGAACAGTACGTTATCCTCCAGAAAATAGAAAAAGTAAAAGAACTTCTCGCTTATAAAGAAATGAACCTGAACGAAATCTCTTTCAAATTAGGGTATAGCAGCGCTGCTCATTTATCGGCACAGTTTAAAAAAGTTACCGGGCTTACCCCTTCACAGTTTAAGGCACAGGGCATCCATTTGCGCAGGTTTCTGGATGAAGTTTAACGGTTACATCAACAGGATATAAATCTTACCCATCATTGTATAACGCCTAACGGCCTGTACCATAGTAGTTTTGTGTTAAATGAAAATATCATGACACATTCCTATAACATTACCGGTATTACCTGTGGCAGTTGCGAGAAAAAAGTAAAAAATGCGTTCACTAAAATCAATGATATAACAAATATTGAGATAGACCGTACCACAGGTATTACCAACATTCACATGAACAAACATATTTCAACAGAAGCACTTAAATCAGCTTTGCTGGAGTATCCTAAATACCAGTTATCAGAAATAGCGCCTACCCCCTTAGTACCAGTTGTTATCGAAGAGAAAGTAAAATCCTGGCTGGCTACATATAAGCCCCTGTTGCTTATTTTCGGATATATTAGCCTCGTATCCGTTATCGCAGGTAATGCTGACGCAGCTTTTAATCCTTGGGAAGCCATGCGGATATTTATGGCCGGTTTTTTTCTGGTATTTTCTTTCTTTAAATTTCTCGATCTGGATGGGTTTGCAGACAGCTATTCGATGTATGACATTATAGCCATGAAAACAAAAGCCTGGGGTTATATGTATCCTTTTGTTGAGTTGTTGCTAGGCATAGCATTTGCTACAGGCTTCCAGCCAGTCACTACTAATATGGTTACATTCATAGTGATGAGTGTTAGTATCGTTGGGGTGCTCCAAAGCGTATTAAATAAAAGAAAAATAAAATGTGCCTGCCTCGGAGCCGTATTTAACCTGCCCATGAGTACCGTGACCATTATTGAAGATGCCTTAATGATAGCCATGAGCGCCCTGATGTTGTTAAGGATGATTTAAAAGAAAAACCCGGACTGGGAGTTGTTGTAAAAAAGAGAATTATATAACTTTTAAGGGCGGGAATACCTTTACTTTTACCAAACATTAATGAAAACACCTAAATCCATACAATTTAAAGCGACTTTTCTACTAGTGGTATTCGCATTGAATACGTTGGTGGGACTTGCCTGTTCGGTTGGGTTGGACATGGGCTTTAATACAACGCATCATAAAAATGAAGCGGCAAAGCCTTCGGTGCATATACATAAAGATGGGAAAAAACATATACACGGTGCTGACGGAAATAAAAGCAACCATCATGCGAAAAAAGCAGGAACAGGTAAGGACGATTGTTGCAAAGGCAAAGTTGTTAAATTACAAATAGCCGATAAAAATATAGACCATACCACAATTGTCATTAACACACCGTTATTTAGCTCACTTTCATTATTTGAATTACCTGTGTACAACTCGGTCTCACGAATTTCCCAGGAATATATTGCCTGCCATTTTCATCCTCCGCCTCGCGGTATTCTTATAGCCATCCAGCGTTTTCAGATATGATTTGAAGTATATGTTGATTACTTCATGGCCATGCCATGCGTTTAATTATTTCTTTATACCCTCAAATCCATAAAAAATGAAAAAGTTATTTTTTCTGATTGCCCTGTTTTCAATAATGATTATTCAGAATGCTTTTGCACAGGACAACTCAAAAACACCACCCTCTCAATTACTATCTCTCTATTATGAGATCAAAGATGCGTTGGTAAGTGGTAATGCCAATACAGCATCAGCAAAGGCAGAAGAATTTGTAAAAGCTATCGGTAGCGTTGACGCGAAAGTAATTGCCGATGCCAACCGTGATGTATTATTGAAAGATGCCAGTCATATTTCTGAAAGCAAAGACCTTAAACGGCAAAGAGAATATTTTGCGCCTTTATCTGATAATATGTTTGCACTGGCTAAAGCAGTGAAACTCTCCGCCGATCCTATATACCAGCAATATTGCCCTATGAAGAAAGCTTCCTGGTTAAGCAGCCAGCAAGCCATCAAAAATCCTTATTACGGAACTGCTATGCTCACTTGTGGAAAAGTAGCTGCAACACTGTAATCGGTAATTATCATTCATAATTAAACAAGACAAAATGAAAACACTTATAATAGCTATGGCAGTAATGACTGCCTTTGCCGCATGTAATAGTAATAGTACTTCAACAGATAAAAAAAGTAATGACACAACAACTGTTGCGACTGGAGTACCTGCTAATAATAGCAATCCCAGCAAGGGAATTGTTGAACATTACTTGCACATAAAAAATGCTTTAGCTAAAGACAATGGAAAGGATGCTGCCATGGGTGCTAAGGAACTGTCGGAAGCATTTGCCAAATTCGATGAATCGTCTCTGACTGCCGAACAAAAGAAAACATACGCAGATATTTCAGCTGATGCAAAGGAACATGCGGAGCATATAGGGATGAATGGAGATAAGGTTGAGCACCAGCGCGAACATTTTGCCATGCTGAGCAAAGATATTTATGATCTCGTGAAAGCATTTGGTAGCGGCCAAACCCTTTACCAGGATTATTGCCCCATGTACAATAATAATAAAGGTGCCTTTTGGATTAGCGAAACAAAAGATATCAGCAATCCTTATTTGGGTACTAAAATGCCAACCTGTGGTTCTGTAAAAGAAACCATAAAATAATGTATATACGCCAGGCTAAAAAAGCGGGATGGGTAATACTGGTTGTTTTATTGGCTATTCAATTAATACGGCCTGCCCGCAATACAAGCGGGCAGGCATTACCAACGGATATTAAAAAC
>JAYSXR010000063.1:0-5580 GCA_043717145.1 Chitinophagaceae bacterium
CATTTGAAGGATATGAAGGTGATGAAGAAAAAGAACGCGAAGCCGACGCTTATGCAGCTAATCAACTTTTGCCAGCAACATTTATTAATGATCTTCCTAAAGAAAAAATTACAGAAGAGGACATACGAAAAGTTGCACGCATTTACGAAACGCATCCAGCGATCGTGTTAGGACGGTTGCGGCGGATGGATAAAATTGCATATCATTTTGGAACAGACCTGTTAGTTAAGACTAATCTTGATGAATATACAGTAACAAAAAAAACTGGAGATATGTAACATCAAATTAAATAAGAATGGAGAATTCTCTCGTTTACATGCCCGTGTTTCGTGTAAAGTCTAAAGAAATTGAACTGCTTTCAACTTTTGAATTCGGTAAACGGATATATCCCTATATCGAAATTGTAAAAGAGAAGGACAGGCCGAAGAAAATGACTTACGGTCATTTCCATCGCATATTGCTAACTGCCATAAAAAGTGATACTGTTTTTGTTGATATCCCCATTCATTTTAAGATTGCCGGAAATACAAATCCAGAGGTAATAAAGTTTCTTAGGCTTATGTCTGATATTGACACCAGAATTAGTGCATTGAAGCAATTAAGCCCTATGCCAAAAATGGTTCCTGTCATTTCATCATATCATGCCATCACTGGTATTTCAGGCTCCGTTAAACAACAGGTGAATGGTCTTAGAAAGGATTTTCCACGACTTGCTTTCAGGGTAACAGGAAAAGATCCTGGCTTTGAATCTGAATTTGATCAGGCTGAACCGTGGATCACAGCGGTTGATTATTTGATTGTTGATTTTGATGAGGATTCCATTAACCCCCAAAACGAAGACATCAAGATTATTGTGGAACAATTATCAAAGTTTAATACCTGTCCTGTTATTGTAATACGCAGTGCTGTTCCCAACTCGATAACTTATAAAAGTATGGAAAATGGAAGCATAATAGAAGATACCGATAATAGATTAATGTATCAGTACAAACAAATGAATGCAAGCGCATTCGGTGACTATGTTGGAATTAAGAAAGATATGCTTACTAAAACTGGCGGCGGAAAGAATATAGTCTTTGGATTTATTTATTACGACGCAACAACGAATAAATATTTCGGCTTCAAAGCAGATTCACCTGGTTATGAAGCGTTGAAACGAGATGTAATACCTGAAATCATCGCATCGGAAGTAAGTGATAGATTAAAATCGGAGGGTTATCTATCAATGGAAAACAAAGGATGGCGTCTTTTGAATGATGAAAAAACTGCAACTCCAGGCGATCTGAAAAGAGTATCCATGGAACACTACATTCATTGTGTCAAATATATGATTGAAGGCAAAGAATTTGATTAGCCATATTGATAAATCAACTCAGGTTGGATATTTCGATTAAAGAAAAATTGAAGATCAATTGGAAGAATTTCATCTTTGTTTTGGACAAGGAAATTCCAACGATTGCGATATCGTGCTTTCAAGGTTTCTTTAAAGTTGCTGTTGATCACTTCATTTGAAAACCTGTTGCAGATTTCACTAACAACTGACCGCCCAGGAAATGCTTTTAAAAGTTCTTTTTTTGTAAGCATATTAAGCTGGATGCATGAATCAATGACAGTATTAGGAGATGCAATTCGATGAATTGTTTTTTTATTTGCTGTAAAACTTAACACACCAAATGAATCTGGTAACATTTTTATGGCGTTAAGCAGGTGACGATTATCGACTACGACATAATTGAATTCAAAAGCCTGTAGATAATCTGCGGCCTGTTTGGCAAGTTTATCTAGATTATCCAAACTGCTTTTGATTTCGTAGCTAGTAGAAACGCCATTAACTGTTAAAAAATCAACGCGACTGCTTTGAACTCTCATTTCAAAAGCTGCTACAAGGTTTTGTTTTGCAGCACGTTTAAACAATTGATATTTCAATGCAGCTTCACCACTATATTGGGAAAGGAGTATATCATTCAAATACTGGTGAAGCATCATCTTGGAATGGCATGAAAAATCCATATTGACAAATGCAGTTGTCAACAAAGATCGAAGGGAAGGGGCGTAGTCAAGTGTATCATAATGCTTAGCCAGATACGTGATCCGCTCTTTGCTAAGTAAGCCTATATCAGTACCATCTGCAATCATATGACGATTTTTTCATTTCCTTTATAGGGTATTGATGTGCAAACTAAGGTAAGTTTATTTAAAACCTGAGTTCAAATCGGCAACCCCAAAAAACTAAATCTATGGGCATAAAAATACTATAATAATTAGTATTTTAAAAAATCATTTCATCCTTCGATAAGAAAGAAGGTGGGCTTCTTCAAATATAATAATAACTTACCATGTAAAACGAAAACAGTGGACAGCACAATCCTGGAATCAAAGGCTTATGAATTCGTCGGAATGCTTGAAGTAAAGCCGTTGCCGGAATCTGCACCGCCGCCGCCAGCGGGCACCCGTGTCGGGGAAGGGCTCGTGATAGAACTGGGGGAGGTGGAAGCCTATAAATCGATCAAGCAAGATCCATACGGGGAAATTGTGGCACTTTACCACGCCACCGAAAACGGGATGGTGGGAATGCCGGAAAACAAATACATGCAGTTTAAGGATTTCATTGTTTCCATTCAGGAACTCCCCGGTTTTGTAAATAAAACGGTTCACAGTTTCCTGGAAGAACATGCCTTCGACTGGCTGGTTGAAATATATACCACAAAAAAAGCTCGACAGGGACTCATCACTTACCTGCTTGATAAGGCCGCAGAACAAAATAAGGAGTATATTTTTTATTTCCGCCTCCAGCCACTGATACTTGAAAAAACTTTTACTATCGGGAACGCGGAGATCACTTTTCTTGACGATGCATTCCTGAAAGAGGAAGAAGAAAAATTCCTGCTTTCAGGAAAAACGGAAACTGATTTTGACGGGTTCATGAACCAGTTCACCAATTGCGCGCTGATCAAAGTAAGAGCGAGCGGCGTTGAGGACAGGGCAAAGAAGTTTGCTATGCAGGAAGCCGAACTCGCGGCCGCTGTCTTAAAATGTTTTCTGTATGAATATTCCATTTACGGGCAATATAAAATCCCTGATGTTGACCACCGGGTAAATAAAAGGGAAGCGTCACCTTATATCTATCACTATCCTTCGGATAAGTCTACATTTTCTATCGTACTGATGAACAAGGGTGACCTGGTGCCGGTAGAAATCACTGAAACGTTACTCAAGAAATTTACTGAAAAAGGGTTGCCGCTGTTTTCCGATTTTATCAAAACCGGTAGCAACACTGACCTGTATTTTGCCACTATCAACGCAATCAGGTTCTTTAGCGAAATAACTTCCACTATCAATAAGTATGAAAAGATCGTTAAGCTGGTTTCATTATTCGAGGCCGTATTGATCGATCAGCGCACAAAGACAGGTGGCGGAGAAACATTGCTGGTAAAGCGCCTCATTCCAAAGCTTGCACTATCCGACGCTGATAAAAAAATGGCCGCTGAATTGGCCCACGGTTTTTACAGGATTCGTGATGCGTATGTCCACCACGGGCAGGAGCTGACAGTGGATTTTCAAAAACTCAGCCAATTCCAGACAGTTGCTTTTTTATTTATTTCTTTTCTGATACGGCAAAATAAAACATGCAATGACCTTAGTAGTTTTTATCAAAACCTAAATCAGTGATAACTGCCAAGTTCTTCAAGAATGGATTCTTTTCCCCTCCTGTATTCAGGTGGTATCGGGTGAAAAGTAAATGGAACCGTATCATCATTGATCTCGCATATGGTTTCATTGTCAACAATGGTGTGATCACCTTTTTTGTAAATGACACATTCTCCGGCAGCGACCAGTTGTAAAGAACTGTCAACGCATTCTGGGGACAGCGCTACATTAAACCCCATCGCATCTGCACGCACACTTGGATAATAAATGCCCGCATGTCCACGTTGAACACTACGCTCGGCAAATAATCCCGATATCATATAATCAAGGTGGGAATTGATTTCCTTTTTTGCATATTCACCAGCTAAAAATTCTGTTATAGCAACTGACCTTTCACGAAGCTGATCATCACCGAGCGCGTTGATCCATCCATGAAACGCTTCATATAATTCTTTTGTGTGCGAATTTTTCTCTGTAAAATCCTTGTGATAACAGATTGCCGCCATATGAATGTCTTTGGTTACTTTCCATTTACTGAACGTAACGGTTTGTTCACCTTCATGTCCCATGTCGCGCAAGAGATAAGATGTTTCAAGTGAAGCTATTACCCTCGCATTGTCCAGTTCATCAGCCTTCAGGTCCTCGTGAACCGCACCACCATAGAACATGGTCTGCTGTGGGGTACTTGCGCGTTGATAGGTGTTGTTGAACTGGGCATCTTTATATGTAAGTTGTGCTCTTGTTGTAAACGTTTCACCTGGCTTATTGGTACGGGCGCGGATCACTGTTTTACCGGGATGGAAACTTTTCTGCACCAGACCGAACTTTCCAAACTGGTTAAAAAGCTCCAGGATCCTGTCTTTGGGTTCTTTGTTTAGATCGAGTTGTTTCAGTTCCTCAATCGCGGTCTGGTAATCTGCCATAAAATTATATGTGTTTGCGTTTTTAATATTTTATTGCGCATTTTTTTGAAGGTCAACTAAAGTTTTGTAGTTCCTTGCTTTATCAGTTCCCTCGGTCACCAATTCAACATCGGTGTATGTCAAAAAAGTATCGTTGCATTGTTGTAGCAAGGTTTTCAAATCATCGAGGTAAAGTGTGCCGATAATATTAGGGTGCGTGTTGACGTATTCAATTAAGGTAGCCAACTGCTGCACGGCATATGCTATGATTGTACCAGGCATTGCTGGATCCAATTGTAACTGCTGGTATAACATATCATAAGATGCGTATTTCTGTTTTAAAACGGGAAAGGTGTCGCCATATACTTTGTCGGGAATAATGTAGACGATCCTTTTCATCCGGTTGACAAGCAGTGCAGCCGTACAAAACGGGCAGGGTTCGAGTGTTGTATAAATCGTTCCGCCAATATTATAATTGCCGGTTGTATTTGGCTGGGTAAATAATTGTTTGCGGTAATAATTTTCTACCGATGTAGTTGCAGGGTCCCGTGGGCGCTTGAGGCCAAGATTACCAATAGCTTCTTTTAAAGTCAACTGTTCCGCATGCATCATAGAATTGCAGGTACTGTGGATCGCATTTTGTTGCTCACCGATGATCTCGCCATCTATATTATCCGTGATGGCAGCAAAAATGTTCAGACCGTTGGTATGTGTGAGTTCGCCATCTGAATGCCTGAACTGCGCATCAAATCGCTTGTTGGCAAATGACATAAGGCCCAGGAATGCAATCGCGTCTTTTTCGCAGGTGAAAAGATCCATAGCAGTAATAATTTTGGGATTAGAATGCGGGGGGAGTTGTAAAATACAGATTTGTTTTTGGATTCAATTAGATTACCCCGTGTTTATTGTGAATAATATCACCTTTCCCAATAAATGAGGCCACATTAGTTAAAACCCAAAATTATGATGAAAAGAAAATTACAGATGAACAAAAGAACTTTGCTGACGAGTTTAATAAAGCCGCAAGTGG
>JAYSXR010000064.1:0-5578 GCA_043717145.1 Chitinophagaceae bacterium
ATATATTTTCCGACCGGGTGCAGATGAACCGTTTATTTACCAACCTTTTTCAAAATGCTATAGAAGCCTCGGAAGATAAAGAAGCTATTGTAAAAATTATTATTAACCAGGCGAATGAAAATAACCAGGTAATGATTTCAGTAAGGGATGCATCTGGCGGTATCCCTGAGAGCGGGAAAGAAAATATTTTCAAACCTAATTTTACCACCAAATCATCCGGTACTGGATTGGGACTGGCTATCTGCAAGGGTATTGTTGAGCAAGCCAACGGACATATCTGGTTTGAATCGGAGGAAGGGGTGGGCACGGTATTCTTTATTCAGTTGCCAATGGCGGGCAAAGGGAATGATGAACAAAAGAATATTAAAATTTGAATGTTGAAGTAAAATAGAAGGTTACACTTCCTCATTTAAAATTCCTTGCTCAAAATTCAATATTCTTTATGGCCGCTTTGCTTTTTGCATGCTGATAAACTTCTCAAAAGCAGCCAACGAAAAACTACTCAGGTTTTGCTCTTTGGTTAATCCTGCTTTTTGTGCGGCCAATATTCCATAACGGCAATCATTATACCCGTCTATTGAGTGCGCATCGGGGTCAATCGAGATTAATACTTTTTTTTCAAGGGCTTCTTTAATCCACCGCCAGTCAATATCCAATCTTCTCGGATGGGCATTCAATTCTATCACTACCAGGTTAGCTACACAGGCTTCAATAATGAGGCTATGATTTACGGGGTATCCATTCCTGCTTAAGAGTAACCGGCCCGTCATATGCCCCAAAATGCTGGTAAAAGGGTTTTCAATGGCTTTTAGTAAACGCATCATAGCTTTTTCCTCGTTCATCTTCAGATTTGAGTGAACTGAAGCAATTACCAGGTCAAAACCTGCTAGTACCTCATTATTGTAATCAAGGTTGCCATCATTGAGTATATCACTTTCAATGCTCTTAAATATTTTGAAGGGTGCAAGCCTGGCATTCAGCTCATCAACCTGCTGGTGCTGTGCCCTGATCCGCTCCTCGCTAAGGCCATTGGCATAAAAAGCAGATTTCGAATGATCGCTGATCACCAGGTATTCCAATCCCTTTGCCTTAGCTGCCGTAGCCATTTGCTCAAGGGTATTGGCCCCGTCGCTCCAGTTGCTGTGACTATGGATGATGCCTTTAATGTCTTCAGGCTGAATCAATTCAGGTAAGGGACCTGATTTTGCTAATTCAATTATAGCAGCACTTTCTCTTTGAAAAGCGGGTATGGAGGTGATATTGGCAGACGTAAAAATCGCTTCTTCGGATGCATAATTTTTGTCTGCATCCCATCCTGCAATACTTTTCCAGGCAGTTAAAAAATCTTCACCGCAACTTGTTTTAAATAACTGGCCGAAAAAATGTGTGGCATTTGTACAATAAAAACCAAGTGTAATGTTTTCCTTTCCTTTAAATGAGACATAATCATTTGCAACGGATATAGTGTCAAATTCATTGGCCGTAAAAAAAATGGTTAGCTGATCAATAGGGGACGTGGTTACCCATTCCAATGTATTGATGATCTCCATTTGTCGCCTGAATTCACCCGTAAGCATGAACTGATCTTGCGGAAAACTTGCTTTTAACTTTTTATCCAGGGCATCGGCATAAAGTTCCATTTGCTGATATAAATAACTGCCTAACGTTCCTAAATAGAATTCGATGGCTTCTTTAATATTATGCTGCGACTTTTCGCCGAAACCTTTGTACAATGTCAACCGGTTTTCATTGCAGGCATATAATAATTCTCCCAAAGATTCTATCTCCAATTCCTTCCAAATAGTGGCAATTTTCTTGGGACCGATCCCTTTTATGCCCAACATCTCCAAAATGCCCGGAGGTGTTTTTTTTAGGTATTCATGCAAAACAGAGAGCTGTCCGGTCTCAATTTGCTCTACAATTTTTTTACCGATTGCATCCCCAATACCCCTGATAGAAAAGATTTTATCAATCGGTAATTCTGCCAGTGGGATGGTTAATTTATCAATGGTGAATGCGGCCGATAAATAAGATTTTGCTTTAAAGCTATTGTCGCCATGTATGTCCATTAATTTGGATAACAAAGAAAAATTTTCGGCTATTGCAGTATTGTCCATATCGTTGCTGGTATTGGGTCTTGAAGGTATGCAATAAAAAAGTCCCGGGAAATTCCCGGGACTTAAATCTATTTCTGCTTGAGAAATAAAGAAGACTATTTCTTCTTTGCAGCTTTCTTAGGAGCAGCTTTCTTAGCGGCTTTTTTAGGAGCAGCTTTTTTTGCAGCTTTCTTAGGAGCAGCTTTCTTTGCAGCTTTTTTAGGAGCAGCTTTTTTTGCAGCTTTTTTAGGAGCAGCTTTCTTTGCGGCTTTCTTTGCAGTTGCCATGTTTTTTTAGATTTAATGGTTAGTTAATACACTAAAAGTAAAAACTTATTTTGAACTACAAAAAATTTTTTTTTAAGCCACTACCTCAATCGGATTAACTGAGATAGTATTTCTGTCGTTTCTTCCTTTCTTATATTCAACCAAACCATCGGTTAAAGCGAACAAAGTAAAGTCAGAACCAACACCAACATTCTTACCGGGATGGTAAACGGTACCTCTCTGGCGAACGATGATATTTCCTGCAAGGGCAGGCTGCCCACCATATATTTTTACACCTAAACGTTTGCTTTGTGAATCGCGGCCGTTCTTTACGGAACCTTCACCTTTTTTGTGTGCCATAGTTTGTTATTTTAAAAACTAAAAACATAAATGGGTTGCATTTATATTTTTAATCGTTAGTACTATCTAAGCGATGCTTTCGATTTTAATTCTTGTGTAATGGGTTCTGTGACCGTGCTTCTTACGAAAGCCTTTTCTTCTTTTCATCTTAAAGGCGATCACTTTATCACCTTGTACCAGGTCGCTGATGATTTCTGCTTTCACAATTGCTTTTACAGCACTGCCTACAGAAAATGCTCCGCTGTTGTCAACCAACAATACTTCGCTGAACTCAACTTTGTCTCCGGTTTTACCTGACAGGTGGGGCACATACAGGCTTTGACCTTCCTGTACTTTAAACTGCTGACCTGCGATTTTTACGACTGCTAACATAGTTACCAAAATTAGGACGGCAAAGGTAAGGTTTCACACTTAAAATGTGCAAACATTTTTGAAATAATTCTGTCCCCATAAGTGGAAAGCGGATTATTTGCCCATAGTTGAGAGGCCATCCGACATGGCCTGTGGAGACTTTTGTGATATAAACAACAGACTTCCACCCACAAACCACAAACTTCTATCTATTTTTGCGGCTATCTAACGATTAGCTAAAACATGAATTTGAAATCCTTGTTGGCACGCCCATTTGCCAACTACATATATAATAAGACCCGAAAGGGAATGCAAACAGCCCTGGAAGACCAGGATACTATTCTAAAAGCACTGCTTAAAACTGGCAAAACAACGATTTTTGGCAAGGATCATAAGCTGGAAGGGGTAAACGACCATGTTTCTTTTACCCAGGCGGTGCCAATTCGTGATTATGAGCAGCTAAAACCATATTTAGATCAGATTAAAGAAGGCAGGCAAAATGTGCTTTGGAAGGGTCAGCCCATCTATTTTGCCAAAACTAGCGGTACAACCAGTGGGGTGAAGTACATACCCATCACCAAAGATTCCATCCCAAACCATATTAATACGGCACGGAATGCCCTGCTTTGTTATATAGCAGAAACCGGTAATGCCGCTTTTGCGAGTGGAAAAATGATTTTTTTAAGCGGTTCACCAGAGCTGGAAAGGATAGGTAATATCCCAACGGGCAGATTAAGCGGTATAGTAAACCATCACGTGCCCAGTTACCTCCGGTCAAACCAATTACCGAGCTATGAAACAAATTGTATTGAAGATTGGGAAACCAAACTGGATAAAATAGTAGCGGAGACAATAACTAAGGATATGTCCCTGATCAGCGGCATACCACCGTGGATGCAGATGTATTTTGACAGGTTAATAGAAAAAAGCGGCAAAAAGGTATCGGCGCTCTTCCCAAATTTTAGCCTGATGGTTCAGGGTGGGGTGAATTTTGAGCCTTATAAAGCCAGGCTTTTTGAGAGTATCGGAAAAAAAATAGATTCAATAGAATTGTTTCCAGCCAGCGAGGGTTTTTTCGCATTCCAGGACTCTCAGCAGGCAGAAGGCCTTTTGCTCAACACTAATAGTGGCATTTACTTCGAATTTATACCCGCTGGAGAGATATTCTCAGAAAACCCAACGCGTTTGGGGCTGAGGGATGTGAAAACAGGCGAGAACTATGCCATGGTCATTAATAGTAACGCCGGTTTATGGGGTTATAACTTAGGAGATACTGTGAAATTTGTAAGTACAGATCCTTACCGAATTATCGTTAGCGGCCGGATCAAACATTTTATTTCAGCATTTGGCGAGCATGTCATAGGCGAAGAGGTAGAATATGCCTTACTAAAAGCCGCTGATGAAGAAAGGGTAAAAATTACCGAATTTACCGTGGCACCTATGATACAACAAGGCAAAGGGAAGAGCTTCCATGAATGGTTTATTGAATTTGAAAATGACCCGGCCGATATGCAGGGGCTCATTGGAAAAATAGAAGGTAACTTACGACATAAGAATGTGTATTATGATGACCTGATTGCGGGTAATATTTTACAAACATTGCAGATAAGGAAAATAAGAAAGAACGGGTTCATTGATTATATGAAATCGGTGGGGAAATTAGGCGGCCAGAATAAAGTGCCGCGGTTAAGTAATGACAGGGGAGTGGCAGAAGAGTTGGAAAAATTTGTGGGATAGAATGAGAAATTTTGGAATTGGGAAACTCTTCGGTATTCCCGTAATTTGTAATGTATTAAATATCATTAATGAGTCAAAAACGCATAGCTATATTTGGTTCTACAGGTTCAATAGGAACGCAGGCACTGGAAGTAATTGCGGCTAACCCGGATATGTTCACAGCAGAAGTGCTAACTGCGCAGACCAATGATGCATTATTGATTAGACAGGCATTGCAGTTTAATCCAAACACTGTAGTGATAGGGGATGAAAAAAAATACCTTATTGTTAAAGAGGCTTTGTCGCATACCCAGACAAAAGTGTTTGCCGGCGAAAAGGCTTTAGAAGAAGTAGCCTGCCTGGATTGTTATGATATGATGTTGGCTGCCATTGTTGGTTATGCAGGGTTAAAACCAACTTTGTGTGCTATCGAAATGGGTAAGCCCATCGCCCTGGCTAATAAAGAAACCCTGGTAGTGGCCGGGGATATTATTATGCGTAAAGCAATGGAAAAACGCATACCGGTCATACCTGTTGACAGTGAACATTCCGCTATATTTCAATGCCTGGTGGGTGAGGGGAGAAATAAGATAGAACGGATTATATTAACCGCGAGTGGAGGCCCTTTTCTGGGTAAGAAACCTAATTTTCTGGTGAATGTAAAAAAAGACCATGCTTTGCAACACCCTAACTGGAGCATGGGTGCGAAGATTACAATTGATTCTGCTACACTCATGAACAAAGGTTTGGAAATGATCGAGGCAAAATGGTTGTTTAACCTTACGCACG
>JAYSXR010000065.1:0-1898 GCA_043717145.1 Chitinophagaceae bacterium
GATAATTGCCTTCCAGTAAATCAGTAACATTGCCTCACTCTTTATTACACCCACAGGATAAGTGTTTAAAGAAAGTTTCCACCAGCAATAATAATACCAGGGCCTGTGCGTGCTATGATAAATTGGTATCAGGTGCTGCATATGATATTATTCAAAGGTTTCGTTAATGACTTTTGAACAAGTGTGTCTTAGCAGATAAGCAGGAGACAACCTGAAGTTAGTTGCCTGTATTTGAGGAAGATTTGTTTTTAGAAATATTAAACTTGTTATTACAAATAAAATATCAGCTGAAATATTTCATCTATTGATCTTTTATTAATGAAATTGATAATCTACCCCTGTAACCTGTGTCAGTAAAAATTGTGGGGCGTCCAGAATTCTAGCAGTCATCGGGGGTGTTGGTGTAACCGGAGAATTAGCTGCCAGGTACTCTTTTAAAAGAGTGTACAGGGTATGCACCGTACTTTTTGTGTTGGCTACCCCCTTCATTCTGCAAAGCATATCGCCAGGGTCACCATCTCTTTCGCAGGCACAGATGTTGTACAATTTATTCAAATCAATCACTTCATCTCCAATCGCGATTACCTGGACCCTCTTGCCCTTCTCTCCAAAAGTATTAAAGGATACATGCATACCTTTAAATTTTATTTCCCATCCGCCTAAACGTTCAGATGCTTCTTTGGCGAACACATTGTTCATTTCTTTTTCTAACCATTCTTTAATTTGCTTGCCAGTTACCGTACCTGTTCTTACGGTACTATCTACACGCAACATATCAAAGATAAAACCATTGGTAATAGGGATATTGCCTGTATGGTCTGGCGTTGTACGCGGAGGGCAGAAGCGAAATCCATTTCATAATACTATATCCACTTCAGCAATCTTCGACTTCAAAGCATCCAGTATCATAGTATCAATCGGATTTTCCACTACAAAATACCTGTATAAGGGAATGGTATTGTAACCTGCTATTTTATAAATACTTTCTTTGAAAGAATTTGCATTATTTTTTATAAGAGCTGCGATTTCTATTATAGGTTTATTTTTCTCTGCAGATACTTCTACCAATTCGTATTCATCTCTTATTACTTTTCCGTTCTGAATGATAAGATTGAGTTTACCAACAAAAGAGCCAAATGCACCAGGCTCTACAACTTTTGTATACTCGCATTGAATTAGTTTGCGAACCCTTTCATGCGTATCTCTCCCCAAAATATAATCAATACCCTCGCACGCTTCTAAATTGGCTAAACTTATTTGTTGTGATAAGCCTAAGTGTGCTACTGTTAAAACATAGGCACATTGTTCCTGGTTACGCAACACATCTGCATAATGTGCTACATTTTCTTCTGCTTTTTTATAAATTATTCCTTTGCTGTAATTGGGTGATTGACGAATCGGCACCAGCGGATAGGTATATCCTATAAAACCGATTTTAGCTCCTTTTACGTTCCAGATATAATCAGGCGGAAAAATTAATTCACCTTTTTTATTATCACCCAAATCATGGTACATATTAGCTCAAACTTTTGGGGCATTTAACGAACCCAATAAAGTTTGCATGGCTTTTTTATAATAAATAACTTCCCAGTTGCCAGGCAGATATAAATCATAACCCAATGCATTTAAAATAAGCACCATCGCCTTGCCCGTTGTTTTTTACAGAGAGCTCACTACCCTGGAACATATCACCGGTATCAATTAAAAAAGTGTGAGGGTTTTTCTTTCTTTCTTTTTGCGGATATGTGGTTAAGTGAGCATAACCACCTGTTTTACAAAATACCATTTTATCATTTTCCCAAAAAAGTTCGTCATGCGGATGCACCTGGCAGTGCACATCTGCTGTTTGCAGGATGGTAATGGTAAATAACTTATCATCATCATTAACTTCATTCATT
>JAYSXR010000066.1:0-1895 GCA_043717145.1 Chitinophagaceae bacterium
CAGATACAGGTAGTTGTGCACCCGCAAAGTATTATTCACAGTATGGTTCAGTTTGAAGATGGAAGTATAAAAGCGCAGATGGGCTTACCCGACATGAAACTGCCCATTCAGTACGCTATGGCATTTCCGCAACGGATACCGAATAATTTTCCACGATACGACTTTAAGAAACCCAATACGCTCAGTTTTGAAGAACCGGATATCAAAACCTTCCGCAACCTGGCATTGGCCATGGAGGCAATGCGGCAGGGTGGCAATATGCCGTGTATATTAAATGCTGCTAATGAAATAGCCGTTTATGCCTTTTTAAAAAACAGGATTGGGTTCCTGGATATGACAGAAGTAGTAGAACAAACTATGACCAAGATCTCCTTTATTGAAACCCCCACGCTGGAAGAGTATTTTGAAACCGATGGCGAGGCACGTAACTTCGCGGCTTCCTTAATTCACATGTAATCCAATAATAACCGTAACAACAATATTTAAATAAATCCCCGCGGGGTGAGATAAGTATGAATTTATTAGTAATCGACTGGGTAAGTGTAGGTGTAAAAGCAGGACAATTTATTTTGTCTTTTTCTATATTGGTGGTCCTGCATGAACTGGGCCATTTTTTACCCGCGCGTTGGTTTAAATGCCGGGTGGAGAAATTTTATTTGTTCTTTAATCCATGGTTCAGTTTATGGAAAAAGAAAATAGGCGATACGGAATATGGTATCGGCTGGGTGCCTTTTGGCGGCTTTGTAAAGATATCAGGCATGATTGATGAGAGCATGGACAAGGAGCAAATGAAATTGCCGCCCCAGCCATGGGAGTTCAGGGCCAAGCCTGCCTGGCAAAGACTGATTATTATGATTGGTGGTGTAGTGGTGAATGTGGTATTGGCCATTATTATCTTCATCGGTATTACCTGGGTATGGGGTGAAGAAAACCTGCCGGTTAAGAACCTCAAATACGGAGTATATGCCGATTCGCTTGCCAAGAGCATTGGTATCCGTGATGGGGATAATATTGTTGCGATAGATGGAAGGACCATAGAAAATTTTGGCACTTTAGAATCTGAAATCGTTTTGAAAGAAGCCAAAAAATTACAGGTGTTACGCGATAGTCAAACTTTGGAACTGAACATACCAGATGGCTTTATTAAGAAGATCATCAAGAATAAAAAATTAAGCGGCCTTGTCTACCCAAGGTTCCCGGTTATTGTAGATTCGGTATCTAAAACAGCCGTTTTTTCAAAAGAGAGATTGCAAAAAGGGGATAGACTGATCGCCATTAATGATAAACCCTTTGACTTTTACAATGAGTTTGATAAACTGAAAAAAGGCTACAACGATTCGCTCGTGAATGTTACAGTGCTAAGGGGTAATGATACGGTTATAGTAAGGGTGTTGGAAAACAGTAAGGGGTCTATTGGTTTTTTTGCCATGCAGCCAGCGGAATTATTCGGAACGATTACTAAAAATTATTCTTTTGTTGAGTCTATCCCCATTGGTTTTAACCGTTGCTGGGAAACCCTGAACAGGTATATTACGGGATTGAAACAATTGTTCACAGGTAAAGTGGCTGCCAGCGATTCGTTGGGGAGTGTGATCAGTATTGGCAATACCTTCCCTGGGGTATGGGATTGGGAAAAATTCTGGACATTAACCGGTATCTTCTCTATCATTCTTGCCTTTATGAACATATTACCAATTCCGGCATTGGATGGCGGCCATGCTTTATTTACACTTTATGAAATGATCACCGGCCGCAAGCCCGGCGATAAATTCATGGAGTATGCGCAAATGGCGGGTATGATTTTGTTGTTGGGATTAATGGCATATGCGTTGGGGCTAGATTTTTGGAGACTGTTTAAATAGGTAGATTGGTAAGGTTAAAGTAGTTAAAAGGGT
>JAYSXR010000067.1:0-16692 GCA_043717145.1 Chitinophagaceae bacterium
CTGCTGTTGCTTGGATGGATAGTATACTTTACCCAATCTGATAATTCCTGCGGAGTACCACTTCCTACATTTCCGCTGAGGTAAGGTTCTGCCCCCAGCGTTTCGCACATATTCAGAAACTCGTTTGTGCCAAAGCTGTTATCCTCTTTTACATTACCCCACCATACATTGAGCATAGATGGCCTTTTATCTTTAGGTCCTACACCATCTTTCCAATGATACGTATCTGCAAAGCATCCACCGGGCCAGCGCAGTACGGGAACTTTTAGTTTTTTTAATGCATCAACCACATCCAGGCGTATCCCGTCTTTATTAGGAATTTTTGTATTGTTATCACCCACATACAACCCGCCGTAGATGCAATGGCCAAGGTGCTCGGCAAAATGGCCGTAAATATTTTTATTGATGGTTTCTTTTCCTTTATCGGCCTGGAGTATAATAGTGTTTTGGGCATTAGCGGATGAGGATAGACATACACTTGCAAACAAGACCAATATTTTCATGTAGTAATGTATAATATATTTTATAATTTATATCATCATATCCCGTTTTTTTTGTTTAATATAGTAAGCCTTTTCGGTACTATACTGGGGTAAACACTGGTAAGAATTCTTTTTTGCAGTCAATTTTAGTTGATACAACAGAAGTATAGTACCATTACGATAAAAACCATTACATGTTATTATTAGGCATAGATGTTGGCACTTCTTCTATTAAAGTCTCTGTTGTTGATGCCACCACGCAACAATGTATTGCCTCGGCACAATACCCGGAAAAGGAATCTGGCATTACTTCGGTTAAACCCGGTTGGGCAGAACAGTCGCCCGAAATGTGGTGGAGGCATGTACAGGAAGCCATTGTAAAAGTACATGCAACGAAAAAATATAAACCTAACGATATTGGTGCTATTGGTATTGCTTATCAAATGCATGGATTGGTATTAATTGATAAACATCAAAAAGTGCTTCGCGACAGTATTATCTGGTGCGACAGCCGCGCTGTATCTATTGGTAACAAAGCATTTCAGACAATAGGAGAAAACAAATGTTTGTCAACGCTATTAAATTCCCCTGGAAATTTTACTGCCTCCAAACTTGCATGGGTGAAAGAAAATGAACCAGCTGTATATGAACAAATTCATGAAGTGTTATTGCCGGGAGATTTTATAGCGATGAAACTGACCGGCCAGACAAGTACCACCATCTCTGCATTATCCGAAGGTATATTCTGGAATTTCGCTAAGCATGAACTGTCAAAGGAAGTATTTCATTATTACGGGTTTGACACTTCAATCATGCCATCCATCAAAAAAGTTTTTGAAACACATGGGTTACTGCGAGAAGATGTAGCCACTACTTTATCACTGACAGCAAATATCCCCATCGCGTATAAAGCGGGCGATCAGTTAAACAATGCTTTATCCTTAAATGTATTGCAGCCAGGCGAAATAGCAGCTACTGCGGGCACCTCCGGCGTAATCTATAGTGTAAGTGATGTGCTGGCTTTTGATAAGCAATCAAGGGTTAACACATTTGCACATGTAAACCACACGCAAAAACAAAAACGGCTGGGTGTTTTACTGTGTATCAATGGAACGGGTATTATGAATAGTTGGTTAAGGAATATAACGGGTGCGCACCTTACTTACCAGCAGATGAATAATGCTGCACAGGAGGTAAGTGCTGGAAGCGATGGTTTATCTATATTGCCTTTTGGCAATGGTGCAGAAAGGATGCTGAACAATGAAACCCTCCTGGCACATATTCATAATATAGACCTGAATAAACATACCCATGCACATATTTTTCGCTCGGCCCAGGAAGGGATCGCTTTTGCATTCCGGTATGGACTTGACATAATGCGCGAAAATGGGTTAACCCCAAAAGTGATCCGTGCAGGGAGGGCCAATTTATTTTTAAGTGATGTGTTTACAGAAGCTTTTGTCAATGCCACCAATGTACCTGTTGAATTATATGATTGCGATGGCAGCGTGGGCGCTGCAATAGGTGCGGGCCTTGGTGCCGGGATTTATCAAACTGAGAAAGAGGCATTTGTAAATATGAAACGTTTACAATACATTGAACCTGTAAAGTCCATATTGTATAATGATTTATACAAAGAATGGAAACAATTATTAGAAAAAAGGATTAAACAGGAATAATTAATTAACTATAAAATTTGTGAGATGAAAGTTGTAACGGGCGATAAAACTTTTTTTAAAGAAGTAGACCAAATAAAATTTGAAGGTGCAGAAAGTGATAACCCGCTGGCATTTCGCTGGTATGATGAATCAAAAGTAGTGGCCGGCAAACCCATGAAAGAATGGCTCCGTTTTGCCTGTGCCTATTGGCATTCATTTGTGGGTAATGGTGGCGACCCTTTTGGCGAACCCACCCATATCTTCCCGTGGAGTGTAAAAACCGATGCCGTAGAAAGGGCAAAGGATAAAATGGATGCAGCATTTGAATTCATTACTAAAATGGGAATGCCTTATTACTGTTTTCATGATGTAGATGTGGTAGATTATACAAATGATGTATTGGAAAATGAAAGAAGATTGCAGGCAATCGTTGCATATGCCAAACAAAAACAGGCAGATAGCGGCGTGAAATTATTATGGGGAACAGCCAATTTATTCAGCAACAGGCGATACATGAATGGTGCCGCCACTAACCCCGATTTTCATGTATTAGCGCATGGAGGTGCACAGGTAAAAGCTGCATTGGATGCAACCATTGCCCTCGGAGGTGAGAACTATGTTTTCTGGGGCGGGCGTGAAGGATATATGAGCCTGTTAAATACAAACATGCAAAGGGAAAAAGAACACCTGGCTAAATTTTTGCACACCGCAAAAGATTATGCAAGAAGAAATGGTTTTAAAGGCTCTTTCTTTATTGAACCCAAGCCTTGTGAGCCAAGCAAGCACCAGTATGACTATGACAGTGAAACGGTCATTGGTTTTTTAAGACAATACGACCTGCTTAATGATTTTAAATTAAATATTGAAGTAAACCATGCAACCCTCGCTGGACATACTTTTCAACATGAACTACAGGTGGCAGCCGATGCAGGTATGCTGGGAAGTATTGATGCGAACCGCGGCGATTACCAAAATGGATGGGATACAGACCAGTTTCCCAATAACATTAATGAACTTACAGAAACTATGCTGGTCATTATTGAGGCTGGTGGTTTTGGTGGGGGGGGTATCAACTTTGATGCAAAGCGAAGAAGGAATTCTACTGACCCAACAGATCTTTTTTATGCGCATGTTGGCGGTATGGATGTGTTTGCCCGTGCATTAATAGTAGCTGATGCCGTATTACAAAAGTCCAATTACAAACAGGTACGCCAAAACCGTTACGCTTCATTTGATGAAGGTACCGGCAAAGCATTTGAAGAAGGAAAAGTTTCGCTTGAAGCACTTAGGGATTTTGCGGTTGCCAATGGTGAGCCCGCTGTAGTCAGCGGCAAACAGGAGTATTTGGAAAATTTGATCAACAGGTTTATTTAATTAAAAAAAAATGTATCCGTCAAAAGCTTTTTTATTTGATTTAAATGGAACAATGATAGATGATATGGCTTTTCATATCCGGGCATGGCATCGGATACTGAATGATCTGGGGGCAGATATTGGTCTTAAAAGAGTAAAGGAAGAATGTTACGGTAAGAACGGCGAATTATTGGAGCGCGTATTTCCTGGAAGGTTTTCTGAAGAAGAAAAATCAGAGATGAGTTATGACAAAGAAAAAGTCTATCAGGAAGAATTTAAACCGCATTTGCAATTAATCAATGGGCTGAATATATTTTTGGAAAAGGCTTCTGCTAAACATATCCCAATGGCTATAGGTTCAGCGGCTATTATGTTCAACATTGATTTTGTTTTGGATGGGCTGAACCTAAGGCATTATTTTAAAACCATTGTAAGTGCCGATGAGGTAACCATTAGCAAACCGGATCCTGAAACCTATATCAAATGCGCCGATCATTTGGCCGTGCCTTACAAAAACTGTATCGTATTTGAAGATGCCCCCAAAGGTGTAGAAGCTGCTCAAAATGCAGGCATGCCATGTGTGGTACTTACTACCATGCATACAAAAGAAGAATTTAATACTTATAAAAACATTGTATGTTTTATAGAGGATTATACAGACCCGCAATTAAATAAATTATTCGAATAATGTGTAAATTATGGCCGGCGATAACTTTGTTATTGGAGTAGATTTTGGAACAGATTCTGTTCGCGCTGTTATTGTTGATGCAGCAAATGGCGAAGAAATAGCTGCCTCTGTTTTTTATTATCCACGTTGGAAGGCCGGCCTGTATTGCGATCCAGCAGAAAACCGGTTCAGGCAGCATCCTTCAGATTATATTGAAGGGCTCGAATTTACGCTCAAAGACTGTGTAAACAAAGCAGGCATAACTATAGCCGCGGGAATAAAAGGTATTTCTGTTGATACAACAGGATCTACACCGGTAGCTGTTGATGCAACAGGAATGCCACTTTCTTTGTTGCCTCAATTCAAGGATAACCCAAATGCAATGTTTGTGTTATGGAAAGACCATACTTCAGTACAAGAAGCAGCGGAACTCAATCAACATGCTTTAAAATTCGATATTAATTACTTGCAATTTGTTGGTGGTATTTATTCCTCCGAATGGTTTTGGACAAAACTTTTACACGTTTTGCGCGAAGATGAAACAGTTCGTAAAAATTGTTATTCATGGGTAGAGCATTGCGATTGGATCCCTTTTTTATTAACAGGTGGAAATGATATCCATCAAATGAAACGGGGTATATGCAGTGCAGGCCACAAAAGTTTGTGGGCGGCAGAATTTGGTGGCCTGCCCCCGGATAATTTTTTCAGTTCCTGGGATGGGTTGTTGCATGGGTTCACAAAAAAATTATTCACAAAAACATATACCTCGTCTGAAGCGGCTGGCAATTTATCAGCTGAATGGGCGCATCGGCTGGGATTATCAACCAATGTCGTTATTGGCATTGGGGCATTCGATTGTCATATGGGTGCTGTAGGCGGACAGATAGAACCCTACCATCTAAGTAAAGTAATGGGCACCTCAACCTGTGACATGCTTGTGGCGCCAATGAGAGAAGTAAAGGGTAAATTGGTAAAAGGTATTTGCGGCCAGGTACCGGGCTCAATCATCCCCGGCATGATGGGCATGGAAGCGGGCCAATCTGCTTTCGGTGACGCGTATGCCTGGTACAAAGATTTGCTAGCCTGGCCACTACAGAATATCTTATCAAAAACAACACTTGTTGATAAGGCAACTGCAGCAAGTTTGCAATTAGAAATAACGGATAAAATTATTTTCGAACTCAGTCAACAGGCCGCAGCATTGACATTGCATGAGGATGATGAACTGGCCGTTGACTGGTTAAACGGCAGGCGTACGCCAGATGCCAATCAATTATTAAATGGTGCTTTTACAGGATTAAACCTGGCCACGAATGCCCCCGGAGTTTTTAAAGCCCTGGTAGAAGCAACTTGTTTCGGTGCTAAAAGAATTGTTGATAGGTTCAGGGAAGAAGGGATACCTGTAAAAGGATTAATAGGGCTGGGTGGGGTTGCTAAAAAATCACCCTTCATCATGCAAATGATGGCAGATATAATGAATATGCCAATACGCATCCATAAAAGCGAACAAACCTGTGCCATTGGTGCTGCCATGTTTGCAGCAACCGCCGCAGGTATTTATGATAGAGTGGAAGATGCGATGGATGCAATGGGACAGGGATTTGATGCAGAATACCATCCCAATTCTGTAAAAGCAAGTATCTACAAAAAAAGATACCAAAAGTACATGGAACTGGGGGCATTTATAGAACAACAAACTATATTGTGAATTGTTACCCATAACTACATGAAATATCAACAGATACAGGAAGCGGCTTACCGTGCTAATATGCAATTGCCACAGTTAAAACTGGTATTGTTCACTTTTGGTAATGTAAGTGTTGTAGACCGGCAATTGGGTGTTTTTGCCATTAAGCCTAGTGGCGTTCCTTATGAAGAACTATCACCCGAGAAAATGGTGATCGTTGACCTTGAAGGCAAAATGGTGGAAGGAACTTTACGCCCTTCTTCAGATACCCAAACACATGCGGTGTTATATAAACACTGGCTAAATATTGGCAGCATCGTTCATACACATTCTACTTATGCTACTGCATGGGCTCAAACCCAAAGAGATATTCCAGTTTACGGAACTACGCATGCAGACCACCTCTCTATTGATATTCCTTGTGCCACACCCATGAGCGATCTTATGGTTGGGGGAAACTATGAGTACGAAACAGGCATCCAGATCATCAATTGTTTACAGGAACGAAAGCTGAACTATGAGGATGTAGAAATGATATTGGTCGGTAACCATGCACCTTTTACCTGGGGCAAAACAACGGGTAAAGCTGTATATAACAGTGCGGTGCTGGAAAGTATTGCGCAAATGGCTTATCTCACAGAACAGATAAGAAATGATTCACCCCGCTTGCAGGAATCATTAATACAAAAACACTTTCAAAGAAAGCATGGTGCCGATAGTTATTACGGACAATCCTAAATTGATTTATTAAAAAGTATACATGAAAAAACAAATCTCTTTGTTGCTTATCCTGTCACTGTTATTACTTGGCTGTAATAACAACGATAAAAAAAATGAGGAAGGCGCAACCATGAAAAATAATATTACAGAAAAGCCGTTTGGCATATTTGAAAATGAAGTGGTAACGCAATACACACTTACCAACCCCAATGGTATGCAGGTAAGCATCATCAATTACGGGGGAACAGTAACTAATATACTAACACCTGACAAAGATAAAGTAATGGGCGATGTTGTGCTGGGCTTCGATTCTTTGGCGGGCTACCTGCAAAAAGGCAACCCGTATTTCGGATGTTTGGTAGGACGTTATGGCAACCGCATCAACAAAGGAAAATTTGTATTGGATAATATTGCATATCAACTTCCCGTAAATGATCATGGCAATACATTACATGGCGGAGTGAAAGGATTTGATAAAGTAGTTTGGCAGGCAACCAAACTTAGCGGCGATAGCAGCCTGCAATTAACCTACACCAGTAAAGACGGTGAGCAGGGTTTCCCAGGTAACCTTAAAATTAAAGTAGTGTACACCCTTACGGCCGATAACGCATTGCAGATCGCTTATACGGCTACAACAGATAAAGCAACACCAGTAAACCTTACCAATCATTGCTATTTTAATCTCTCCGGCGGAAAACAACCAACGATACTCGACCATATGGTAACCATTCTTGCCGATAAATATACCGCAGTAGATAGCCTCCTCATCCCAACAGGTAAACTACCTGATGTAAAAGGAACACCTATGGATTTCACCACTGGCAAATCTGTTGAAAAAGACATCGCTTCAGTAAAAGGGGGCTATGATCATAACTGGGTGCTGAACAGAGCAGGTAAGGGCTTAGAGCTGGTCGCAAACATATACGATGCGGCCACCGGCAGGAACATGGAAGTGCTAACTACAGAGCCCGGCCTGCAGTTTTACACCGGTAATTTTTTAGACAGCACATTGAAAGGGAAAAATAATTGGATTTACGGGAAACACGCTGCACTTTGTTTGGAAACACAACATTTTCCTGATGGCCCTAACCAGCCATCTTTCCCTAATACTATCTTGAAACCTGGTGAAATGTATCAGCATACAACTGTATATAGGTTTTCAGTAAAATAATTTTTTAATCTGGCAGAAATGGGGGAGATTCTTTTGTAAAAAACATTCCGTAACTGAAATGCAATAAAAAAAACTGATATGATTGACCTAAAAAAAAAGGAAGTATGGTTTGTTACAGGCAGCCAGCACTTATATGGTGAAGAAATATTGCTGCAGGTAGCTGAGCATTCTAAAACGATTGCAGCTTCTTTAAACGATACGGATGAGATACCTGTAAAAATCATTTTTAAACCCACCGTAAAATCAGCCGATGAAATCTATGCAGTATGCATGGAAGCCAATACTGCAAAGGATTGTATAGGTATTATCGCCTGGATGCACACTTTCTCACCGGCAAAAATGTGGATCGGCGGATTGAAAATACTGAACAAACCACTGCTGCATTTCCACACCCAGTTCAACAGGGATATTCCATGGGCCACCATTGATATGGATTTTATGAATCTTAACCAATCTGCCCATGGCGATCGTGAATTTGGTTTTATTATGAGCCGTATGCGTCTGAACAGGAAAATAGTGGTGGGCCATTGGCAGGATCCGGAATCGTTAGGAAAAATAAATGCCTGGACAAGGGCCGCTTCGGGATGGAACGATTGGCAAACTGCAAAATTTGTACGCTTTGGCGATAACATGCGCAATGTTGCGGTGACTGAAGGTGATAAAGTAGAAGCGGAAATTAAATTCGGTTACAGTGTCAATACCTACGGTGTTGCCGACCTGGTAAAAGTGGTTAATGAAACAACAGATAAGCAAATTGATCGGCTCATAGAGGAATATGCTTCCAGCTATACATTGATGCCCTCGTTGCTAAAAGGTGGCGAACAGCACCAGTCATTGCGCGAGGCTGCTAAAATAGAAATCGGTCTGCAAGCTTTTTTAGAAGCCGGAAATTTCAAAGGCTTCACCGATACGTTTGAGGATCTGAACGGCCTAATACAGTTGCCAGGCATATCTGCACAACGTCTCATGGCTAAAGGCTTTGGTTTTGCAGCAGAGGGCGATTGGAAAACGGCTGCCCTGGTGCGTGCCATGAAAGTAATGGGCAGCGGTTTAAAAGGTGGTAACAGTTTCATGGAAGATTATACCTACCATTTTAATCCCGATAACCGCATGGTATTAGGCAGCCATATGCTGGAAATATGCGAAAGTATTGCAGATGGTAAACCTAGTTGCGAAATACATGCATTGGGTATTGGTGGAAAAGCAGATCCGGTTAGATTGGTATTTAACTCAGCCCCCGGCCCCGCACTTAATGCATCCATCGTTGATATGGGCAACCGTTTTCGTTTATTGGTAAATGAAGTGATTGCTGTAGCCCCTATGCAAATGATGCCAAAGCTTCCCGTAGCCAGGGTATTATGGAAACCATATCCAAATATGCATACCGGCTGTGCCGCGTGGATATTGGCCGGCGGCGCACACCATACCTGCTACAGCCAGAACCTGACCAGCGAACATTTGACTGATTTTGCAGAGATGGCAGGTATTGAACTAGTAATGATAGACAAAGACACACAGATCCACCAGTTTAAAAACGAATTGCGGTGGAATGAGATGTATTATAGATAGTGAGTTGTGAATGGTTATTGTTCGACAACGGCATTTATCCAGGTATTTTTTAATATTCACTTTTCACAATTCAGGATTCTTTTCAAAAAAACCAACATTCACCTACCAAACAACCGCCATTATGAAGTCATTGCAAACGGCAGATTACATTGTTTTCCTCTTCTACTTTATCGTAGTTGCTACATATGGATATTGGGTGTACCGCCGTAAGAAAAAAGCAAGTACTACCGCGTCGCATGATTATTTTCTGGCGGAAGGTTCACTTACCTGGTGGGCCATCGGTGCATCATTGATCGCATCTAATATTTCTGCTGAACAAATGATTGGTATGAGTGGTAATGGGTTTAAAATGGGATTAGCTATTTCGACTTACGAATGGATGGCGGCAGCAACCTTAATGATTGTTGCGATATTTTTTATCCCTGTCTATCTAAAAAATAAAATATACACCATGCCGCAGTTTCTTAACCAGCGGTACAATAGTACGGTGGCTATGATCATGGCGGTATTCTGGTTATTATTATATGTAGTGGTAAACCTTACCTCTATTTTATATCTGGGCGCATTGGCCATTCACGCTATTTCGGGTTTGCCTTTGTATTTATGCATGGTATTCCTTGCGGGTTTTGCGATCATTATCACATTGGGTGGCATGAAAGTAATTGGTTACACAGATGTGATACAGGTATTCTTTCTCATCGTGGGTGGATTAGCCACTACTTATCTCGCACTTTCATTGGTCTCAGATAAATTTGGTGGTAATGGGGTTTTTGACGGACTCAAATTGCTTACCGATAAGGCAAGTGACCACTTTCATATGGTATTGAAAAAAGATAATCCGAATTATATCAGCCTCCCGGGTTTAACCGTGCTTATCGGTGGTATGTGGATCGTGAACCTGAACTATTGGGGCTGTAACCAATACATTACACAGCGTGCCCTGGGTGCCGATTTAAAAACTGCACGCAGTGGCCTCCTCTTTGCGGCATTCCTGAAATTATTGATGCCTGTTATCGTGGTATTACCGGGTATTGCTGCTTATGTATTATATCAGAATGGTGGATTTCATGAAGAAATGATGTTGAATGGTGAGATTGTTCAGGATAATGCTTATCCAACCATGCTTAATCTCTTAGGACCAGGATTAAAAGGGTTGGCCTTTGCTGCATTAACCGCCGCAATAGTTGCTTCACTTGCCGGCAAAGCAAACAGTATTGCCACCATTTTTACGCTGGATATCTACAAGAAAAAAATAGATCCTGATGCAAGCGAAAAGAAAATGGTCGGCGTAGGAAAAATAGCCGTAGTAATGGCTTTGATTATCGGCGTAATCATTGCGCCTTTTGTGGGTATTGGTAAAAAAGGGGGCTTTGAATTTATCCAGGAATATACAGGCTTTGTATCACCGGGTATTTTTGCCATGTTTATACTCGGGTTCTTTTGGAAGAAGACCACCTCTAATGCCGCTTTGTTTGCAACAGTGGGTGGTTTTGTATTCTCCATCTTCTTTAAGTTCCTTCCCAAAATAATGAACCTTGCTTTCCTTCAACCTATGGGGTTTGCGGCAAAGAACAATGATGGTATTTATGAGATACCATTCTTAGACCGTATGGGTTTTGTATTTGTACTTTGTATAGCAGGTATGTGGATTATCAGTATCATAGATAATAATAGGGGTGTTGAAGCAAAAGGACTCGAAATTGACAGAAGCATGTTCAAACTCAGTCCTGCCTTCACAGTGGGTGTATTAATTGTGGGTGGAATACTAACAGCCCTGTATACGATTTTCTGGTAGTATAAGTTTAAACTTACACATAATGAATGTTGAATTTTAATCGAATAGTCATTTAAAATTCAACATTTAAAATAAAACTTATGATGCAACAAACCATGCGCTGGTTCGGCCCCGATGATTTGGTAGGGCTTTGCGATATCCGGCAATCTGGGTGTACAGGTGTCGTTACTGCCTTGCATCATATTCCCGTTGGTGATGTATGGGGTGTTGAAGAGATCAACAAACGAAAAGCAGTTATTGAAGCGGCAGGTATGTCGTGGACAGTAATAGAAAGTTTACCTGTTCATGAAGATATAAAAAGGCAATCGGGTGATTACCTGCAATGGATCGAAAAATACAAACAGAGTTTACGAAATGTTTCTGCCTGCGGACTGAAAGTAGTCACCTATAATTTTATGCCGGTACTCGATTGGGTGCGCACAGATATCAAGTATAACATGCCCGATGGGAGCAAAGCATTGTACTATGAAAAATCTGCTTTCATCGCTTTCGATATTTTTTTATTGAAACGCCCCGGTGCAAAAAAAGAGTATTCACGGCATGAAATAAAAAAAGCTACCCAAAGGTTAGCTAATATGACTGATGAAGAGAAAAATACTTTATTTAAAAATGCCTTGCTGGGGTTACCGGGAAGCAAAGAACAGTTTACTCCCGAACAGATAATGACTGCATTAAAAACCTATTCCGGAATTGACAGGGCAAAACTGAAAGAACATTTATTTTATTTTTTACGGGAAGTGGTGCCTGTTGCTGCCGCATGCGGTTTGCAAATGGCTATCCATCCAGATGACCCACCCTTTCCGGTACTGGGCCTTCCCAGAATATTGAGTGCCGAACAGGATGCTAAAGATATTATTGAAGCAGTACCATCGCCTGCTAACGGACTATGTTATTGTACCGGTTCATTAGGCGTTCGAAGTGATAACGACCTGCCCGGAATGATCAGGCGGTTGGGAGATCATATCCATTTTATTCATTTACGAAGTACGAAAGGGGATGACCATGGTAATTTTTTCGAAGCCGATCACCTTACCGGCGATGTAGATATGTATATGGTGGTAAAAGAGCTCGTATTACTGATGAAACGAAAAAGCATATCCATCCCCATGCGCCCCGATCATGGGCACCAGATGCTGGATGACCTGAAAAAAACAACTTATCCCGGCTACAGTGCTATCGGCCGGTTAAAAGGGTTAGCTGAATTACGGGGACTTGAATTAGGTATTGTAAGATCTCTCCAATCCCTCACCTAGCCCATCGTAGCTTTAGCTAAGGAGAATCGGCTACTTAATAAATTATAAGCATAACGCCACCATATTTGGATGAGTTTACGTTTTTTTGAATTAAGGATTACTTAAATTTAATAGTTAGTACTAACGTCTAGACAACTCCTTTAACTTACATAAATAAACCTAATGACATTTTCAAAATTTTTAGCTCTGTTCGTTTTTGTTAGTTTGAAACTCTTCGTTAACACAAATTCATTAGCTCAGAATATAAATGCTACAACTGCAAAAAAAGCGCAGGGTAAAACTTCGCTGGCATCCTACGAAAAATATATTGAAGACAAGATGGATACCCACTTAAAAGAATTTATTGAGTTGGTATCTATTCCAAGTATCTCTTCTATCCCTTCACACAAACCCGATGTGTCAAAAGCGGGTGCATGGATCGTGAATAAGTTAAAAGCCATTGGTATCACAACCGCTCAACTTATACCCACAGAAGGTAATCCAGTGGTATATGGCAGTTGGAACAAAGCGCCCGGAAAACCAACCGTTTTAATTTATGCGCACTACGATGTGCAACCCGTAAAAGAATCTGAATGGGACAATCCTCCTTTCGCCCCGGTTGTAAAAGATGGAAAAATATTTGGTCGCGGTGCCAGTGATGATAAAAGTGGTGTGATGACAAGTATCTGGGCGGTGGAAGCCCTATTGAGTAAAGACGCGAAATTACCGGTGAACGTAAAATTTTTGTTTGAAGGCGAAGAAGAGATCGGTAGTCCTAATTTTAAAAATTTTCTTGAAAAAAATAAGGAACTATTGCAAACAGATTTTGCAGTAACGGCGGATGATATACAATATAGTGAGAATGATCCCGCGATAACGTTGAGTTTAAGAGGTGCTGCACAATTAGAGTTTAGTGTAAAAACGGCCAATACAGATGCGCATTCCGGACAATTTGGTGGTAAAACACCTAATGCGGTAGTGGCCATGTCTCAGATCATTGCTTCGCTGTATGATAAACTGGGCAATGTAGCCGTAGAGGGATTTTATGATAAAGTAGTACCGGTTACTGCACAGCAAAAAGAAATGATCAAAAGAATACCATATGATCCTGCTAAGGACATGAAAATATTAGGCACTACCGCTGAAGTTGGCGACCCGGCTTACTCATCGCTTGAACGGATCTGGTATCGGCCTACACTTGAAATAGTGGGAATGCAGGGCGGTTATACTGCTGCAGAGGGCCACTCAAATATTATTCCTGGCAATGCCATGGCTAGAATTACCTGCCGGTTAGTAAACAATCAATCCGGCCCGGAAATTATTGATCTGATCGTAAAACACATCAATAAAAATTGTCCGGCTGGGGCTACAGTTACTTATAAATATAAAGCCGGTTATGCAAAACCGATGAAATATCCGAATGATACAAAGGCCTTTCATTATGTAGCAGATGCTTTATCGGAGGTATATGGGAAACAGCCATTACAAATGGCTTCCGGGGGCAGCGGCGGGGCTATGTTATCTTTCAAAGAAACCTTAGGCGTGTATGCCTACTCATTAGGTTTTGAACTGCCCGATGAAAAATGGCATGCAGCCAATGAGTTTTTCAGGGTATCCAGTATTCGCAGAGGGCAACTGATTTACTGCTATTATTTACAACATTTGGCTGATGAAGAAAGTAAATTGAAAAAGTAGACAACATTACCCAATCCGTAATAGCAAAAAAAACTGAACCCGTATTTTGCGAGGAACAAAGCAATCCGTGCGCTAATTTTCATTAACTAATAAATGGCAAACGCAAAGCCACCCGATAAAGGCAGCTTTACGCTTTTTTCGTTTGTGGATTGCGTATATTTAAGTGTTGTGCATAATTTAAGACGATACCTAAAAGTTGAAAATCATAAAATGAAAAATTTAATATTCGCGCTGCTTTCCTTAATTTCTTTACGCACATTTGCACAAGCGCCGAAAGTTGAATTCGACGGCAATAAATGGACTGCACCATACACGCTTAACTTTCCTAAAGGCTGGGGCGCTGAACGTTTCTTAATTCCAATAGAATTTGCCCCTCAAATTCCGTACAAAGGTGTTGAGGACATTAGATTTACCCCTGGTTGGGGCAACGTAAAAAGTGATGAATACTGGACATACGCTTTTTTATGGTATTTAGACAACACACCAAAGACAAATGCAAAAATTGTAGAAGCCAATTTAAAAGCATATTACACTGGGCTTGTTGAGAGAAACATTTTGCCACGTAAAATTCTAGCCGATAAATTAGTAACAGTAAAAACAGAAATTAAAAAAGTGAAAACAGACAAGGGGGATTTAAAAACTTTTCGTGGGACAATTTATATGCTCGATTATATGGAGCAAAAGCCAATAACCTTAAATTGTATTGTTCATCTAAAATCTTGTTTAGGACAAAATAAAACTTTCATCTTCAACGAAATATCATCAAAGCCATATAATGACAATATTTGGAAAAGCCTTAATCAATTATGGACTGACTTTAGTTGCGACAAAGTTGTGGAGACAAAATAAACTAAACACAACAAGTGGCTTAACAATATGGCGGCTGGCGAACAATTATTTATCTCATTATAACTCCAATAATTTCAGGTAACAAAATTTTTGAAATATGAAGCATCAAGCAGCATCTGTAAGAGCATTTATTGGCGCAAAGGATTTTGAAATATCAAGATGTTTTTATAAGGACTTGGGATTTCAAGAATCTATCATTTCAAAAAACATGTCGTATTTCAGAATTTGTGAAGCATTAGGATTTTACCTTCAGAACGCTTATGTGGAGGATTGGGTGAATAATTCAATGATATTTCTTGAGGTTGACAATGTTGAACAGTATTGGAACGAACTACAAAATCTTGGTCTTCATGATAAGTATACAAACGTTAAACTGACACCAATAAGACACGATGATTGGGGCAGAGAATGTTTTTTACACGACCCTTCAGGAATATTATGGCATTTTGGAGAGTTCAATAACTAGGGGAGGACAAAGCACTTTAAATGCTTTAGTTCCAGCTAGAGTGTGTCACGAGAAACAGAGCGTAAGCGAATGTTTCATAATTGTATAGATGATGGTAGAAGGCCTACCGTACACGCTTTACAGCAGGAGTGTATAAACCGCCTAAAGATGCTTTGTTTTAAAGGCAAGGTGTTGAGCGTTTAGGTTAAAAGGTGTCGTAAGGCATCAGGTAAGTGTAATGGAGTTGAAAATGCTCCACTGATGAGGTGTCGAAAGGGGCTAAGTTGAGAGCCAAACTGCTGATTTTCCGGCATCGATAGGATATAGTTGTAACGGGCAAGCTGTTTGCTGGTTGCAGGCTCTCCGGCATTGAGGTATCAAGAATATTACACAGGCGTTTATACGAAACGTGAGAGGCTGGCTTATTAATGTGCGAAAGCTGTACCAAGAACTAAGCAATTACTGCCACGGCTGTATTATACAGGTAAGGTTACCATTGTTGCCTAACCGTCCGCCTAATGCAGACAGGGAAGTGATAAGCAGCCTCGGATGTATCCATAGTAGCGATGAAGTTGCTGTAATGGAAATGGAGCTAAGGGATACATCATACAATCTCAATTGTTATTTTAAATAGCTATACAAGCAGAGTTGAAGAATGAATTGAATTCCTCCCTGAATTTGAAGCTCAACTTACTACTTATCAAAAACATCATGCTTATCAAATACGCCGATAAGTCTGCGCATAACAACTAGGGCTTCGTTGGGTGCGCAGCACCAACAATGAAGCCTACTGTTGAACGAAACCTGTAAATTATAGAGGGCTATTGTATTATGTAATTATCGTTTTGCTATTTGGCAGTTGCGAATGAAAAATAGGATACGATTTTTTTTTATGCCATTAATTACTATTGTAATTGGGTATATAATCTCTTTATTTTTTTTGAACAGCACAAAGCTTCCCTTCCCCACATTTAGCAGGCATTCCTTTTTTCACCAATAATGTAATGTTTCGGCGGTCCTCGTTTACCAAAGATCATAAGGGTAATCATCGTTCCCGTTTTGCAACAAGGGCAATTGTGTAACTTTGTTTTCACGTCATTTTTTGCAAGCGGCATTTTTAGCTGCTTTCCTAATTCAATAAATTTTACACGCTTCCAGGAACTGCTGAGTATTCCATAATGCCTGATGCGTACAACACGTAGTGGTAAAATGTGCATGGCAAAACGACGGACAAATTCTGGGTTACTAAGCGTCATGCTCTTTTTTTTAGTATTGCTTTAGTAATCTTTGTAGCTTTATGTAGTACTGGCTTCATCCACGTTTTGCAAACGATGATTGCTAATGGTGATTCTATGTGTGTACCGACAGA
>JAYSXR010000068.1:0-16684 GCA_043717145.1 Chitinophagaceae bacterium
TCTTCTTCCTGCTGGATAATTTTTTCTTTGATCACATCCCAGTCCTTAAGCCATACGATGGTATTGTCAGAAACAAAGTCAAGGAGTGAAACTTTTTCACCACTGTCAAATTGCGTTTCTACATTGGGGATAATGTTAACCTGTAATAATTTCCTTTCACTCAATTGTGTTTCGGGGTCGAAAATGCGGATACTGTCAACTTCATTCCCGAATAATTCTACCCGATAAGGTTTTTCATTCCCGAAAGAATAGATATCCAAAATACCACCACGCAAGGCAAACTGTCCGGGTTCGTAAACAAAATCAGTCCGGTCAAACCCATACATCACAAACAAATCCATGAGGCTGTTTAAGTTGATGGTATCATTTGTTTTAATACTGATGATATTGCTGCTGAGTGTTTTGGGGAGTACTACTTTTTCAAAAAGGGCCTCGGGGTAAGTAACGATAATTTTCCTGTTACCGCCGGCAGAAAGTTTGGTGAGGGCTTCTGTACGCAACATCACATGTGAACTGTTCAACAACCTGAAATTCTTCCTGTTTTTGAAAGAGGAAGGGAAATAAAAAAGGTCCAGGGCATTGGTAAGGTTTTCGAGGGTATTATGAAAATAAGCCGCTTCTTCGGCATCATTTACCACCACCAGATGGTTTAACTGCTGGCAATTGGGGTGCATGAAAACGGCACTCACCACAAATTCAGCGCTGCTTCCCTGTAAATTTTTGAGGTATAATTGCTGGGTTTGGGCAAAAGAAAGCCTGTCCGCCAGCTGAAAAAGGTGGGGTGAATTTTGATACTGCTCCAACAACACATTCAAATTCATAACTGCAAAATCAACATCCGGTTCTTAGAAAGAAGGACAAAGATAGGTAGTGGTGAGTTGTGATCGGCCAGTTGTGGGTTAATAGTGGTTGTTGTTAACGCATTATTCACTAATAAGTTGCCCTTGAACTAACCGTTAACTTTACCTGAGTAAGTTTATCGTCTTCCACCACAAACAAGGCGATATGGTTGTTTGTGTCGAACAGATTGGCGTAAAATCCTTTGCCATGCGCTACAAAAAGTGAATAAGCGCCTGGGGGCAAGGCAACGGTAAATCCACCCGTACTATCGGTTTCAATAGAAGCAACCAATTTAGTATGAATGGCCGTATATACCGGCGAAGTACCTTCTCTTGTTACATCGGAAATATGGGTGGGTTCGTATACAAAAACGGTAGTATGAATGCCCTTAGGTGATTTAGGGGCGGCATCAGGATTGGGCATTTGGTTGCCCCTTACTTCGGTAACGAATCCGGTAATACCTTGTTTCACGGCAGAAGATTTAACATTTCTTGCTGAGGAACAGCCAAGAATAACGATACTGGAAGAAAAAAGAAAAAAAAGAATCTGTTTCATACTTCACTTTGAATGATGAAAGTATCTAATTTAGTGAATATTAGGTCTGTTTTTTTCTACGGAACAGGTTGAAAGTAAACCCCATAGGTTATGATGAAAAAAATTGTGTTGTCTTTTGTATGGATTTGTGGATGTTTTTCGGTTGTTTATGCCCAGTTAGAAACCAATAACAGGATATTAAATCAGGCAGCGATAGGTTATAGGATATCAAGTGATGCAAGCTATGCCCGGGCACTTACTTTAGCTAAGCAAAGAGGCTGGCCACTCACCATTAAAGGAAGCGGTGGAAAGGTAGCAATGCTGGATGGTGTAGATAAAATGGATTTTCCCATGTATATCGTTTCACATAACAATGCGATTGCAGCGGCTACGACCAGGGCTAACCAGTTGTGGCCGGGTGGGGCTTCGGGTTTAAACCTCTCGGGCAGTTCTGCAAACATGAAAGATAAGATCGGTCTTTGGGAGGCAGGAAACGCTTTTCCGCTTAAGACACATGTAGAGTTGATTAATCGTATCAATCAAAAAGATAACCCAGCTGCGAGTGGCGACCATGCTACGCACGTTGCCGGAACATTGATTGCCTCTGGCGTAAACCCTGCCGCAAAAGGAATGGCATTTGGGGTACAAAGCCTCGTTTCTTATGATACACAACAACGCCTGGCAGAAATGTTTACTGAATCACCCAATCTCCTTATCTCCAATCACTCTTATGGATTTCCGGCAGGCTGGTCTTATAACGATACGGATTCCCGTTGGGAATTTTGGGGTCTGCCGACTACAACTGAAGATTATAAATTCGGGTTTTATAGTGATGAATCACAAACACTGGATTCCCTCGCATACAATGCCCCTAATTACCTGATGGTATTTTCTGCGGGAAACAACCGTGGTGAGACCGGGCCTGCGATTGGTGACCCCTATTTCCGCTTAAATTCGAGTGGTACAATGGTTTCAGGAGGAAACCGGCTTGCCGGTATAAGTTCTAACGATAGCTATGACTGTATCCCCACCATTAATGGCGCCAAAAATATTTTGACAGTGGGTGCCGTAAATGGTATCCCGGTTGGTTATAGCAGGAAAGAAGATGTGGTGATGAGCTATTTCAGTAGCTGGGGCCCCACAGATGATGGACGGATTAAACCGGATATTGTGGCCGATGGAGTGGCTGTATTATCCCCGATCAATACTTCTAATACCAGTTATGCAAGTTTTGATGGCACCTCTATGGCCTCACCCAATGCGGCTGGGTCATTGTTTTTATTGCAGGAATATTATTCGAAACTAAAAGCAGGTGCTTTTTTGCGTTCTGCTACCATTAAAGGTCTTGCAATTCATACCGCTAATGAAGCAGGATCTTTCCCAGGCCCTGATTACCAGTTTGGATGGGGATTATTAAACGTTGAAAAAGCCGCTGCCGTTATAACTGCTGCCGTTCCTTCGAATAATGCAGCAACCAGTGCCCACCTCGTGTATGAAAAGGTGATAAATAACGGAGAAACATTTAGCACCACCGTTGTCGCTTCCGGTAAACAATCTCTATCGGCAACCATTAGCTGGACAGACCCAAAAGGAAGTGTTGATCCTTTAAATACTTTAAACAGTCGGGTCAAGAACTTAGTAAACGACCTGGATATCAGGATCACCACCGGAAGTGGTGCTTCTTTAAGAACTTACTTGCCATGGACACTGGATGTAAATAATCCTTCAGCTGCAGCTGTTCCCGGAGATAATATAACCGATAACGTAGAAAAAATAGAATTAATAGACAGCACCATTCCGGGTCAAACCTATACGATTACCGTTAGCCATAAAGGAACGTTGGCAAGAGGTTTACAGGCTTATTCTTTATTGGTAAGTGGAGTGGGCGGTGTTCCCTATTGTGCATCCGCATCAGGTGGCGGCGGAGCGCGTATAGACAGTGTGAGCTTTAAAGCGATCCAAAAAGCAAATACAGCCGGTTCTAAAGCCTATACCAACAATACCAACCTGATAGCAAATATCGAACCTTCGCAATCAATACCTATTTTCATAAAAGTGGGTACCGCCGATCTAAGCTCCAATCCAAGAATCGTAAAAGTATTTATTGATTATAATAACAATGGTGTATTTGATGCGGGCGAACTGGCAGCCCAAAGCCTAGTTATCAGCACGGCAGCAGGATCTGCTTCACTTACCATTACCACACCCTCTACTTTAATTGTAGGTGCAAATTGCCTGATGCGTATAATTGTGCAGGAAACAAGTACCGCTTCTGATATTTTGGCCTGCGGCCCTTATGGAAAAGGCGAAACGCAGGATTACAGGGTTAGGGTGGTTGATCCTTCGGTAGATATGTCGCTAAGTCAGATTGTATCCCCTGCTTCCAGTGACTGTTCGAGCCCATCGCAATATGTTACCATCAAAATCAGGAATAACGGTACCATTGATCAATCCAATATTCCTGTATCTGTTGCCATAAGCACAGGTGGAATTACGGTTGCCAATCTTTCAGGCATATATCCCGGTACGATAAGTGCGTTGAGTACGGTAAACTATACCTTTCAAACACCTTTTATTTCCAATGCCGGAACTACCTATACCCTAACGGCAACTGTTAACCTTACAGGTGATCAATATTCTGCCAATAACCAATTAGTTGTCACGATTATTACTGCCTCAAAACCAGCTACTATTTCCGGTATCGGGGAAATATGCACAACTACGGCATTTCTTCGGGTGAACACACCAGATGCTTCCAATTATTTCTGGTATGCGACTCCTTCTGCCACTTCTTCTTTTGCGTTAGGCGCTAATGTAAGTACCGCTAGCATTCCAGCGGATAAAACTTTTTATGTTGCCAAAGAGGCAAGAGCCAGTTTGGGGCCATTGAATAAATTAGCTTTCCCACAGGGTGGTTATAATAGTTTTTTTAACAACTATATCAAGTTTAATAATACTGTACCGATTGTAATAGAAACGGCAAAACTATACATAGGCTACCCGGGGAAAATTATTATCCTGGCTGCTGATATTACTAATGTAACCTCCACAGGTTTTAGTTTCAAAACATTTGCAGGTACGGTGCTTGATGCGTATGCTACCAATCCTAGCCCTGCCACAGGAGCCGTATCAGGTAACCCCTCCAATGATACCGGGGCTGTATATTACCTGAACCTTCCTGTTACTAGCGTTGGTGACCATATCCTTCTTATACGATGCGTTGACAAGAATGGTAATCAGGATACTGTTACCAATTTAAACGCAACCATTTTTAGAAATAATGGCATTACGGGCGCAACTTATCCGATAAGTGTTCCAAACATTGCATCTATAACAGGTAACAGCGTTAACCAGGCAGGTTTTACTGAGGCACAATTTTATTATTTCTATTATGATATGCGCATCAACACTTTTGGTTGCGTCAGCGACAAGGTTCCTGTGGTAGCAGTAACCGCACCAACCCCTGTAATTACACAGGTAGCAGATTCGCTGCTTAGCAGTATTGCGGGTGGAAACCAATGGTACCTGAATGATACGGCAATCAATAATGCAAGTAATAACCATTATAAGCCAACCAAAGCCGGCACATACAAAGTAATTGTTACGGATGTATTCGGCTGCCAGAAAATATCAAATACAATTGCTTTCACTGTAACTGCGATCCCTGAGCTGGTTGCACAGGAGATCAAATTGAAAGTGTCACCAAACCCGAATAGTGGTGTATTCAACCTTTCATTTGAAGTAACAACAAAAGCAGACCTGTCTATTGATATTTTAAGTTCATCGGGACAAAGAGTGTATAACAGCAGCTACCCTAATTTCACGGGTAAGTTCTCTAAACAGATCCGTGTAGATCCGTTGAGTACAGCGTTCTACGTTTTAAAAATCCAGCACAACAAAAAAACGTATTTGCAAAAGATACTAATAGAGAAATAAGGCTAACTGAATATCTTTAACAAAGGCAACCTTTACCGGTTGCCTTTGTTGATTAAGGTTTTCTGTATCTTAGAGAATAAACATATTTCGGAAAATGAAAAAGGGGCTAATTATTTCCTTTGTATTGATTGTCTGTATCACTGCAGGCATTATCTGGAAGAAAACAGGTTTACGTAACGCAAAAGAAAAAGACTACCAGGTAGAATTATCTGAAGATAATGAGACGCCCGAAAACAGGGCAGAGATGATTGGCGCAAGGCTTCAATATGAGTATGATCTTATAAAAGATCCTAAAACAGGCAAAATTCCCGCAAATATTTTCCGGGAAGAAATGGCACAGGCCAAATCCTTACCTATCGCAGGCACCCGTCAGCAAGCTATTTCTTCCAATGGTATGGAAATCAGAACTTTCGGAATTAACACACCTACCACCAATACTTACCTGCCCGCCGGCCCCAACAATATTGGCGGCAGAACAAGAATATTAGCCTTCGATAAACGTTATAATGGCAGTAGTAATAAAGTAGTGATAGCAGGATGTGTGAGTGGTGGAATTATGCGCTCCAGCGATGGGGGGAATAACTGGACTTTGGTAACACCCGATCAGCAGATTCATAGTATTACCACGATTGCACAAGATACCAGGACCGGTTTTGAGGATACCTGGTATGCCGGTACCGGAGAAATCTTGGGCAACTCTGCCAGTGGAACCGGCGCTTTTTATTTAGGCAACGGCATCTATAAATCTGTCAACAATGGGCTTAGCTGGATCGCTTTATCAAGTACCCAATCCGGTTTATTGGTGGCATTTGACAATACGTTTGACTTTGTTCACCGCATAGCCGTGAACCCGGCAAATGGCGATGTGTTTGCGGCCTGTCACAGCAGTATTCAACGCTCACAGGATGGAGGCAATACATGGTCGATCGTTAAAGGAACGGGAAGCGGAAACAGTGTTACCGGTAATACCGACATAGTAATTAACAGCACCGGATCGAAATTGTATTGTGCATTTCACTTGAAAAATGCGGCCGACAGAGGTGTCTGGCAATCAACTACCGGGGGAAGTGGCAGTTGGACCTTATTGGGTGGCAATGTTGCTTCAGTACCTTCGGGATGGCAAGTAAACAACAGCTCAAGCAGCAGTGTTAACTGGGGCAGGATTATAATGAAGATAGCCCCATCAAATGATGATATCCTGTTCGTGATGTATGAAAATGGTAACAGCCAGGCAAGCCCGACTTTTGCGCCGGAAGCGGATTTTTTTAAATTGGATGTATCCAGCGGAGCACCAAACTGGACTAATCTTTCGGGCAATATGCCTGATATGCCGGGTGGTAATAAAACGGGCTCCGACCCCCTGACAGTTCAGGGCGGGTATGATATGCTCTTAACCATAAAACCCGATGATGTTAATACTATTCTTTTAGGGGGAACTAATTTATACCGCTCTACCACTGGTTTTTCCAATACTACCGGAACCAATTGGATAGGTGGATATGCCACCAACTTTACGACCAGTATTTACCCCAATAGTCATCCGGATATGCATTTTCTTGCTTTCGATCCAACCAATCCTAACAGGGTCTTTTGTTGTAATGATGGAGGAATACAGGTATCAGAAGATATTACTGCCGCGCAGGTAACCTGGACCTTTATACCCAATTACCAAACGCTTCAATACTATTCTGTAGCCATTGATCCGGAAACAGGCAGAAATAATTTTTTGGGTGGCGCGCAGGATAACGGAAGCTGGTACCGTGATGCCTCTTTAAATTTTGGTGCGAGGCCCGCTACCCGGCCCGGTATTAATGATTTTATTCAGTTAGGTGGGGGCGATGGTGTATCGGTTGATATCGCCAAGATCAGTGGGGGAAAACAACTGACGTATTTTGGTGCTCAGTCAGGAATAATTATTAGGGATGAGCTTTTAGATAATGTGAATTATCGCGGTGGTTTAATACGACCAAAGGTGTCGGAACTTACCGATAACAGCAATGGAGGGTATGGGGATTTTGTTACCAATTTCAAATTAAGTAATGCCAATTCAGAACTGTTGTTTTATGTGAATTACAACAGGCTTTTTAAAACCAATTCCGCCAGTACAGTGGATAGTATAAGCTGGCTTCGCTTATTGGGTATAGAAAGCAAAGTAAACCCAAGTAATACAACCAGTGTTTCTATCCGTGCCATGGATTTTTCCTGGGGGCCTTATCAAACAGCACATGCCATGTATTTTGGGACCAATAACAGCAAAATTTTCCGGTTAGATGATTATGCCAATGCAGATGCACAATCATTTCCCACAGATATTTCTCCGCCAGGTCTGTCTGGTAACGTACAGGATATTGCCGTCAACCCAAATGATGATAATGAAATTATGGCAGTGGTATCCAATTATAACACCGTATCCATCTGGTGGACCGCTAATGCCAAAAGTGCGAGCCCCATCTGGTCCAATGCAGAGGGCAACCTTACACTTCCTTCTATTCGTTCATGTGCCATTGTGGTAAAAAAGGATGCCAGCAATAATCCGGTTACAGAATATTATGTTGGCACTTCGGTAGGACTTTATACTACACAAAGTATTAAGCAAACACTGGGCGCCAGTGGAACGATTGTCTGGTCGCGCGAAGGGGCAGGTGTATTGAACTTTGCAGTGGTTACTACTTTAGATTATCGTCCCGAAGACAATACCCTGTTAATTGGTACACATGGAAACGGTATGTATTTTACCACTATCGGATCTCCCAATTTTACTCCTACCATTATAACCGCTGTGCCGGCCATTATTAATGACAAAAAATTTATACAAATATTTCCAACAATTAGTACGGGTGTTTACCAGTACGGCAAGGGCAGTTTAATTGGCATTAAATCAATTACCATACAGGCATTTAATTTATTGGGGCAACCTGTTTACCAAAAACAGGCAAACTATGGGGACGGCAGTATTCCGCTTAGTAATTTTCCAGCCGGCACATATGTGATTCAAATAACCAGTGATACCCAAAAATACAAGGTCATACAAAAAGTAATCAAACTTTAATCAATACTCATTATGAAAAAAACAGTGCTGTTAATGATGCTTTTTTCTACTGTGTTAGTATTGGCTGCACAAAAACCCACAGTAAAAATAAAAGCGTTTCAGCGGTATTATATCAGTGGTGTGGCACCCACACCCATCATTGAAATAGGTGGTAAAGAAACCGCCGCCCTCAATACTTCAGAGCCGGAATATTTTATTTACCTGATTGCCTGCAAAGTACCTGGTATTGTAATAGAAAGTATTTGGATAAAGCAACATTTGTATCAGGCGGATATTAATAAAATTGCCTGTAAACCTGTTGTAATTAGCAATGGCCGCCGCAACGATACGCTGGTGCAATATACCGATGACGTGGTGTGGCAGATCAGTATTACCGGTAAAGGAAAAGACAATAGCAAGCCTAAAAATAGTATTGTGGCAGCCGTGTCTGCAAATGAATTGGTAGTAAGGTTACATGATAAAAATGGTCGGTTTTATACTAGGTCTGTTAAGAATATCGCTCCGCTCGAATCGGAAAGAGGCCAATAAATAATTAATTTTACTCTTTGATGCTGCCAATAATTATTATCATGTATTCTTCTGGGTTTGCAGATTTTTTCATAATTGCTCAACGACCACTTTTACAGACATGATACCCAAAAAATATAATGAGATGGATAGTTATTCCCGAAATGATTAAATATTTATTTCTTTTATTGATTATTTTATAGCATAACGCATTACTTTTATTCAATTGATTATTCGCATATTAAAGAACTAAATTATCTTTATTGCCAAAATAAATTATATGCTGGAACCTTGGCGCACCGGAAAAATTATTAAAATTGAAAATGTTACTTCTTTAACCCGTCGTTTCTGGATACAGGTACCCGAAGTCGAGATATTTGATTTCAAAGCCGGACAATTCGTAACACTTAACCTTCCCATTCACGAACAGAAAAATAAAAGATGGAGAAGTTATTCCATCGCTTCAGCGCCTGATGGAACCAATATTTTTGAACTGGTGATTGTTTACCTTGAAGGTGGCCTTGGTACAACGTACCTGTTTAATGAAATAATTGTTGGTAGCGAATTATTACTCCGTGGGCCGCAGGGGAAATTTGTTTTACCCGAAATCATTACAGAAGACCTTTATTTTATTTGTACAGGAACCGGTATCGCACCTTTTCGGGCCATGTCGCATTTTCTGCATCACCATAAATTACCACACCAGTCGATACACCTTATTTTTGGTTGCCGGAAATTAGAAGACGGTTTATACGTTGACGAATTAAAAGAACTGGAAAAACAAGAGCCCGGTTTTTTCTTTCATCCCTGCTACTCGCGCGAAGCAGAAGTACCTGATGGCGCCCAAAAAGGGTATGTGCACCCTGTATATGAAGCACTGACCGATCAAGGTAAAAAACCTGCCAAATTCTTTTTATGTGGCTGGAAGAATATGATTGATGAAGCCAAACAACGCATATTGGCGATGGGGTATGATAAGAAAACGATTCACCTGGAGTTATACGGATAGGTAGTTTTCCGAAAAATACAGGAACGCTATTTTTCTCAGATTTTCCATTATTGAAAAAAAACGCCAAAAATAAAATTATACTCCTTGAAGAGGGAGTTTCAATAAGAAAAGGACAGAAGAAAAGAGAACCTTCGAATTCGTTGGACAACTATTTAATCGATAAAACTGGCATCCTTATTTTAAGACTTTCTGAAAAACAAATTGCATGAGAAAATTCATGAGCCTGCTGGCCTGTGCCCAATTATTACTTACACTTCAAACTGGTGCCCAGAAAAAGACATTTACACCAGATACCACAGCCGTATTTGATGCGTACGTGCAAAAAGCTATTAAAGAATGGGAGGTACCCGGTTTAGCCATTGTTGTAGTAAAAGATAATAAGATAGTTTTTAAAAAAACTTACGGAACACGCGAACTCGGCACTACCAAAATGGTAGATAACCAGACCATATTTGTTTGTGCCTCCACCACCAAAGCCATGACAGCAACCTGCATGGGTATGCTGGTTGATGAGGGTAAATTAAATTGGGATGACCCTGTCAGCAAATACCTGCCAGATTTCCAGTTATATGATCCTTATGTAACAAGGGAACTTAAGGTACGTGATCTTTTCTTACATAATTCCGGTGTAGGCAATACTGATTTTTTGTGGGCCGATAATGCCTACTCATCCGATGAGATCTTACAGCATATGCGACTGGCCAAGCCCGCATATTCATTCCGATCAAGTTTTATTTACCAGAATATTTTTTATTTGGTTGCCGGTAAAGTAATTGAGAAAATAAGTGGTATACCCTGGTCGGTTTTCATTAGCAAAAGGATCTTTCAACCACTTGGCATGTTCCGCACCCAATCTGAATTCAGGCAGGTGAAAGATGCAAATATCACCATGCCGCATTTCAGGATCGATAGTACTATTGCCGTTATTGAACACGATACCATTGTAGATGCGATTGGTCCGGCAGGTTCGGTACTTTCTTCTATTGACGATATTTCTTTATGGTTAAAATGCATGCTCGATAGCAGTAAATACGCCGGTGGTAGATTGGTAAAACCCAATACCTGGAAAGAGTTATTAAAACCGCAAACATTAGTTTCAGAAGGAGAATTTTATCCCACGCAAAGAATAACCAAACCCAATTTTACCACCTATGCGTTAGGCTGGTTTCAACAGGATTATAAAGGAAGGAAACTGAATTTTCATACCGGTAGTTTATCCGGGGCAGTTGCCATACATGGACAGATGCCAGAAGAAAAAACAGGCGTTTATATTTTTGCCAACCTTGATCATACAGAAATTAGGCATGCCTTGATGTTCAAAGCTTTTGACCAGTTTGTGCTTGGTGGTAACCGTGACTGGAGCGCGGAATTCTTAACGCTCTATACCAACCTTAAAAAAGATGCCGAAAAAAGAACAAAAGAAAACGAAGCAAAAAGGGTATTGAATACGCATCCTTTATTTTCACCTGAAGCCTATACCGGAAAATTTGAAGACCCTTTGTATGGTATGATTGAAATCAGTTTGGTGAACGGTTCATTATCAGCAGCCATTAATAAAAATTATGCCGGTAAACTGGAGCATTGGAATTATGATACGTTCCGGATCATCTTCGATAAAAAATGGAATGGCAAAAGTTATGTAACGTTCAGGCAAAATATTGAAGGAAAGATCAGTGAAATGATCTTAGATGGAATATCGTTTTATAAGATAATGAAATAACCCTTTCCTTAAGTCAAAATTATGAAGTTAACAACGAAGATGATTTAACTTTCTAATCCTGACTTTTACTTTGCTTATTCCATAATCTGCTCCAACACCAAATCCTTGATCTTGCTGATCAATACCCTTTCCTGCAACATAGAATCCCTGTATCGGATGGTTACGGTCTGGTCTTCTTTTGTTTGGTGATCTATCGTAACACAGAATGGCGTACCAATGGCATCCTGCCTTCTGTATCGTTTACCGATGGCATCTTTTTCTTCGTAGAAACATTTAAAATAAGGTTTGCACTCATTCATCAGGTCACGGGCCAGTTCAGGCAAACCATCTTTCTTGGTTAATGGGAGAATGGCCAGTTTTACCGGTGCGACCTTCGTTGGGATATGCAATACAACACGGCTATCTGAAGTGCCGTCTTCTTTAGAAATTACTTCTTCTTTATAGGCATTGGCCAAGATAAGTAAAAACATCCTGTCTAAGCCAATAGACGTTTCTACAACATAAGGTATATAATTACCAAAAGGTTTTCCGCTGGCTTCATCGATATCATTATCGAAATATTGCATCTTCTTTTTACTAAACAGTTGATGCTGCGTTAAATCAAAATCACTTCTTGAATGGATGCCTTCCACTTCTTTAAACCCGAAAGGAAATTCATATTCGATATCACAGGCTTCCTTTGCGTAGTGCGCCAGTTTCACATGATCATGGTAGCGGTATTTTTCGGTAGGAATACCCATACTTAGATGCCATTGCAAACGGGATTTCTTCCAGTATTTGTACCACTCACCTTCTGTGCCGGGGCGAACGAAAAACTGCATTTCCATCTGCTCAAATTCACGCATGCGGAAAATAAATTGGCGTGCCACGATCTCGTTACGAAAGGCTTTGCCGGTTTGTGCAATACCAAAAGGGATTTTCATCCGCGCTGATTTCTGCACATTGAGAAAATTTACAAAAATACCCTGTGCTGTTTCTGGGCGCAAGTAAATAGTATCAGCATCCTCAGCTACAGAACCCAATTGGGTGGAAAACATCAGGTTAAATTGCCGGATATCTGTCCAGTTGGCTGTACCACTTACACCACAAACTATTTTCTGGTCGGTAAGCAATTGCTTTAACCCGGCAAAATCTTCAGCAGCCAGTAAAGTATCCATAGAAGCAAGTAATGCGTCTGCTTCTTTACTTCCTTCATCACCCTTCGCTCTTAGCAGATCGGCTTTTGCTTCGAGCAAATGATCTACGCGATACCGCTTTTTGCTGTCGCGGTTATCTATCATCGGATCGCTGAAATTATCTACGTGGCCGCTTGCTTTCCAAGTAGTGGGATGCATGAAGATGGCAGCATCAATACCTACAATATTTTCATGCATCTGCGTCATGCTTTTCCACCAATAATCACGGATATTTTTCTTTAATTCACTGCCATAAGGGCCATAATCGTATACGGCACTCAGGCCATCATAGATCTCACTACTGGGGAACACAAAGCCATATTCTTTGGCATGCGAAATAATTGCCTGGAACCGATTATCCTGTTGTATGCTCATAACGGCCTCAAAAATATGCTTTTACATTTGCTCTGCGAAACCCCCGAACCTGTCTTTTACTGCATTCGTCGGGTATTTTGTTTCATTCATCCTAAAAATTAACGTCACACCAATAAAAAATTTATTTTAGCATGCACCTAAACTAAAACGATATGCTTAGAAAATTAACTCCTTTAGTGTCATTTCTGCTATTTATTCCGATGTTGGTAGAGGCACAACAGGCCAGCGATTATCCGAACGACTACCTCTCCCCTGCTTTTCATGCCGGCAGAAGGGCGGCTGTTAGGGAAATGATGCCTAAGAACACTGTCGGTATTTTTTTCGCGTCGCAGGTGCGAAACCGTAATAATGACGTGGATTTTCAGTTTGCACAGAATAAGAATTTCTACTACCTCACCGGTCTGGAAGAACCCAATTCGATGTTACTCATTTTTAAAGAGCCGGTAACTGTATTGGGTAAAACGGGTACTGAATTCCTGTTTGTTCAACCGCGTAACCCGAGTCGTGAAATGTGGACAGGTAAAATATTAGGTGTTGAAGGCGTACAGGAAGTTTATAAACTCGATAATGTATTTACCCATGACCAGTTTACGTATGCGGCTATTGACTTAAGTAAAGTAGATTCAGTTTTGACTACTTTATACAGTGAGAATATTATCTCAAAATATTATGGTCGCGGGGGCATTGACCCATTATCAAAAATGGCCCAGCTGATCGACAGTGCCATTACAGGCAATAAGAAATCCAATGCTTCACGTACCATCGGAAATATTCTGCGCACATTACGAGCCATCAAACAGCCGGAGGAAATAACGCTGATTGCCAAAGCTGCTTCAATTAGTACCGAAGGACATAATGCTGTAATGAAAGGGATCAAAACCGGCATGACTGAATACCAGTCACAGGCCATCATGGAATATTATTTTAAAAAGAACGGATCGGAATATCCCGGTTATCCAAGCATTAACGGCTCGGCAGAAAACACTTGCATATTGCATTATGAAACCAACCAGCGTTTAATGAAAGATGGTGACCTTTTATTAAGTGATTGTGCTGCTGAATACCATGGCTACAGTGCTGATGTTACCAGAACAATTCCGGCTAACGGCAAATTCTCCTCGGCACAAAAGATTATTTATGAACTGGTATTGGAAGCGCAAGATTCGGCTTTTTTGCTTTGCAAATCAGGTAACGCCTCTAATGAGCCGCACAAGGCAGCAGTAAGGGTAATTACCCGAGGACTGATTAAACTGGGTATTATAACAACAGATGCAGAACTAAGAACCTATTTCCCCCACGGCACTTCGCATGGATTAGGATTAGATGTGCATGACCCCAATCCCGGCATTTTACAAACAGGTGCCGTATTTACTGTTGAGCCAGGCATTTACATCCCATCCGGAAGTAAGTGTGATAAAAAATGGTGGAACATAGGTGTGCGGATTGAAGATGATATTTTAATTACCGATACAGGCTATCAAAATCTTTCTGCCGGCTCACCAAGAACCGTTGCGGAGATCGAGAAAATGGCGAAACAGAAAAGTATTTTTAAATAACCTCATAAAGTTTAAAATAATAATGCCGCATTCTATAAATAGTGCGGCATTATTAGTTACCATAGGATAGAAAACGGGTCTATTGCCTTTTAGTCTCTTCCACTAAAGATGCTACGGGTGTTTCGGGTGCTCCTACGCTCACTGTGGTATTGGTTAACACAGGTTGCTCCTGCACCTGCAGAGATGCTTCATTTTCCAGTTCTATTTCCTGAATCCACACAGCATAATCATTGGGGAAAATATTTCTTCCCGTACGTTTTGCATAGGACCTTGTAAAACAGGCACCAAAATAAAGTATGGTAGATGAATAATATACCCATAGCAGGATGATTACCACCGATCCGGCGGCTCCATATGTACTGCTGATTTGCGTTTTTCCCAAGTAATATCCAATAGCAAATTTACCCAACATAAATAAAATGGCTGTGGTTACAGAGCCAATAATTACATCGCGCCACTGTATGCGTGCATCAGGCAGTACTTTAAAAATAATTGCAAATAAAAAACTGATGGTCATAAATGTGATAAAAAGATTAATGCCGTAAGCAACATACACCGCTATTCCGGGGAAGAGTTTTAATAACTGTTGACCTACCATATCCAAAACAGAATTTACAACAAGCGATACCAGCAGGATGAACCCAAGACTAACCACCATCGAAAAACTAAGCAGCCTGTTCAATATCAATTTAAGCCAGCCCTTTTTTGGTTTGGCTTTTAAACGCCATATATAATTAATCGAATCCTGTATCTCTGCAAAAACCCCTGTTGCTGCAAAAACTAATGCACATATACCAATAATTGATGCCCATGTTATATCTTTTGAAATGGTGGCATTACGGATGATCTGTTCAATCTGTAAAGCTGCATCTGCACCTATTAAACCCTGTATATGCTGAAAAATAGTTCCTTCAATAGCCGCCCTACCATAAAAAATATCGCAAAGGCTGATAATGACAATAAGCATGGGCGCAATAGAGAAAATAGTGTAGTAGGCTAAAGCAGCACTCATGCGCATTGCCTTATTATCAACAAAATCAAAGAAAGATTCTTTTAGTATTGCCCACATGTTTACAATATGCCATTTCATTAGCTAAACGTTTAAAAAATCATACCAGTTATTGCAATTTATCATTCTGTTTGTGGCGGTTTGGATCCCTAAAGTTCTTTTTCTCAAAGTTTTTTTCCATAGCGCTTGATAAATCTACACCTGTTTGATTAGCCAAACAAATGAGTACCCAAAGTACATCGGCCATTTCATCTGCTATTTCCTTTCCTTTATCCGATTCTTTAAAAGATTGTTCCCCGTACGTTCTAACCATTAGCCGGCTCAATTCGCCAACTTCTTCCATCAATATACCAAGATTGGTCAGCTCATTAAAATACCTTACCCCTGCAGTTTTTATCCAGTTGTCCACCTGTTGCTGAGCGGATTCTATAGTCATAATTAATTATTTTTTTGTTCAATACCTGAATGGAGCAGTTTTATCCGCATAACCGTTGCAATGGATTCAGCCCTTTGCTTTACCATTTCTGCATTACTGCCTGCATACAATTCATTAACCGTTTGTTGAAACAATACTACCCATCGCGCAAAATGTTCTGTTTTAAAAGCGGATAATTGGTGAATGTGCTGGTGAACCTGTAACACATTCCCTTTATATTTTGCTACTCCAAAAACTACCGTCTCCCAAAAATCAACAATCAATGGCATATGGGTTTCCATATGTAAAGGGGCTACTTCAGTAAAAAAGAAACTGATCAATTCATCTGCTAATGCCTTGTGATAAAATGATTCCAGCAGGGTTTGAATATCATTTCTTGTTTCAATGTCTTTCATATTTTGAATGAATTACGAACGTATCGCTTCGTAATTCGTATTTTTTATTTGGAATTTGCGCAATTACTCACCTCATTCCCTGTTCTTAGAATCTATCATTATAGTTACAGGACCATCATTCAATAACTTCACTTTCATATCTG
>JAYSXR010000069.1:0-5502 GCA_043717145.1 Chitinophagaceae bacterium
TGGGAAGCACCGGAATTTTGTAGCTGCTGTGAACTGTTCGCCTGTTGCGAAAATGCGATTGTTACGAGACAGCAAAATAAAAAAGTAGCAATACTTTTCATAATAAGTAGCGTTAGTAAAAAGTTGATTGGGTTGTTTGGGGTTTTACTAGAATAGGAATTATAAAAATATGCATTTTGTAATAAATTAGAATAAAAAATAGACTGTCTTTTCATAATTTTAGACAGAACTGATCAAAAACTGTCAATAATGCGGGTACATTCTGCTAAACGATACAATATGAAAAAAGTACTGCTGTTTTATTTCGCCTGTTTTCTTTTGATTAATATCCAGGCACAAACACCCGTAAATGCGATTGATAAAATACTCAGCATTACCAATATGGATTATGATATGGGCCGTATCAGTGCCGGTAAACCACTGGAATACAACCTTGTTATAAAAAATATTGGCACCGACACAATTGTGCTGCAGGATGTAAAAGCGGGGTGCGGTTGTACCACACCAAAATTCAGAGCCGGTGAGAAAATAGTGCCCGGAAAATCTACTTTTATTACATTGGGTTTTAATGGAGGCGCGAATGGCGAGTTCTCCAAATTTGCGGATATCTTTTTTAGCGGCGGGCTTTCGAGGCAGGTAAAATTTCATGGGTTCGCGGTTGCAGATTCTACCTATATACCTAAACCAATTATCGCGAATAATAAATGATCAAAACGGAATAATAGTAGATGACCATGCTTAAAAAAGTAGATCATCCTTAAAAAAAAACATCCGATTTTATCGGATGCCTTTTCAGTCTTGTATTTCCAGGTTTAGAACCGCTCAAGTTTTGAGAAGAAGAAATCGCCCTCTACAGCGGCGTTTTCGTCACTGTCACTGCCATGAACGGCATTCTCACCTACAGAATCTGCAAATAATTTACGGATAGTACCTTCTTCTGCCTGGGCAGGATTGGTGGCACCGATCAGCTTCCTGAAATCAGTTACAGCATTTGCTTTTTCTAAAATAGCCGCTACAATAGGTCCGCTACTCATAAAATCAACTAATTCCCCATAAAAAGGCCTTTCCCTGTGCACATCGTAAAATAAACCCGCCTGCTCTTCAGTCAATTGGGTCCATTTCATGGCTTTTACAGTAAATCCAGCCTTAATAATTTGGTCTAGAATAGCTCCCGCATGCCCTTTTTTGGTCGCATCCGGCTTGATCATAGTAAATGTTCTGTTATTCATAAAATGTATAAAATTTCGGCGGCGAAAGTAAGCATTAACCAACCGTTTTATGGATAATAAGGCGTGTATTTTGTTAAAGACGATAAATTGATTTGATAGAATAGCAGGGAAACCGCAATTTTGCCGGCCTGTATGCAGCCAATCGAATTATTTTACCCCCAACTGGATTACCCCGCTAAAGTGGTTATTACCATGCACCAAAAACCGGATGGGGATGCGATGGGATCTGCTTTGGGATTATATCATTTTTTACGATCATTAGGGCATGAGGTGACCGTTATTTCTCCAACCAATTGGGCTGATTTTCTTGACTGGATGCCAGGCATAGAGCAGGTGATCGATTTTGAGCACCATCGCGAAAAAGCCAAAAATATCATCAGCCAAACAGCAATCATATTTTGCCTGGACTTTAATATCCTGCACCGTACCAAGCACATGGAACAGCTATTGACCGATGCTGCCTGTACAAAAATATTGATTGACCACCATGAGCAACCGCAGGAATCGGCTTTCTCTTATGGTATCAGCAATACATCCAAAAGTTCTACCTGCGAAATGGTATATGATTTTATTGTCAATTCTGGCCATGCCGGTTCACTTTCAATGGATATGGCAGAATGCCTCTATACCGGTGTAATGACCGATACAGGTTCCTTCCGTTTTCCGGCCACAACTGCTTCCGTTCATCGAATGGTAGCCAGTTTGAAGGATGTTGGGTTAAGGCATACCATTGTGCATGAGCATATTTATGACAATTTCCTTGAGAATCGTTTGCGGTTTATTGGGTATGCGCTGGTGAATAGGATGGAGGTTTTGTATGAATTTAATACGGCATTGATGTATATTACCAGGGCCGATTTGCAGAAATACAATATAAAAACCGGCGATACGGAAGGGTTGGTTAATTATTTACTAACGATAAAGGGCATTAAATTTGGTGCGCTGGTGATTGACAGGGACGAGGAACGTAAATGGAGTTTCCGGAGTAAAGGGGCCTTCGATGTAAATACATTTGCACGTAAATATTTTGAAGGAGGGGGCCATGCCAATGCTGCCGGCGGACGGAGCAGTGAGGGTTTAGACGCAACAATGAAACATTTTAAACAGGTTATACAGGAATATCAAATTCAACTACAATAAAAAAATGATGAGAACAACCACTACGCTTTTATTAGCGATCGTATTGCTTGCAAGCTGTAATCAATACAAGAAAACCCCTACCGGTCTTTCCTATAAGATTGTAAAAGGCGGAAGTAATGAAAAATTAAAACAGGGTCAGTTTGTCAAGTTCAATATTGAATACAAGGTTCCGCCTAAAGATTCAATATTAACGAGTTCTTTCGGTCATATCCCTGCCTATCTTGTCGTAGATACAATGAGACCAAGCAAACATAGTTTCCTTGAAATCATTACACAGTGTGCGGTAGGCGATAAGATCGATTTTGTAATGAGTGTGGATACCCTGAAAAAACTGGGTATGATCGAGTACAACAATATTTTCCATGCCAGGGATATGATCAACGGCAGGGTAGAAATACTAAAGGTTTTTACAAAGCAGGAGGAAGCAACAGCTGATCTGCAAAAGGAAATGGATACTGAAAAAGCGGCCGAGATCAAAACTATCCAGGCATTTACGGCTAAAGCGGGCATCAAAACCCAATCTACGGCCTCTGGTTCTTTGGTAGAGATAGAAAATGCAGGGGATGCGGTAAAAGCCGATTCTGGCAAAGTTGCCAAGCTATTGTATAAAGGCTCTTTAATTGGTGGAAAGACATTCGATAGTAACATGGTTAAAAACAGCCTCAATAGCCAGACGTTAAATGTAAATGTAGGATCCGTAGGCACAGGTGCCGTGATTAAAGGACTTGATGAAGGCTTACGTTTTTTTGGAAAAGGCGGTAAAGGAAAGATTTATATCCCCGCCATGTTGGGTTATGGCCAGAATGGCCAGCCCCCGGTAATACCTGCTTATTCCAATCTTGTATTTGAAATTGAAATGGTGGATGTTGCCACTGCGCCTCTGCCAGCTGTTCCAACACCTCAGCCAGTTATGCCCGGGAAGAGGAAATAAGCCTATAACTAGTTAAGGATACTTGAAAAAGTCAAAAGTCAAAAGTGATCATCTCATTTTTGACTTTTGACTTTTATTTTTGGCCCGGTCTCAAATGCTGCGTTAAAATAACCGCTTCCATAGCTTCTTTCACATCATGCACACGCAGTATAGACGCTCCTTTCAGTAAACCTACCGTATGTAGTACAGTACTGCCATTTAACGCTTCTTCAGCGGTAATCCCCAATGTTTTATAAATTGTGGATTTTCTCGAAATGCCTAATAGCAAAGGTCTTTTTAATTGCTGAAAGACTTCGAGAGTTTTTAATAATTCAAAATTATGTGCACTGTTCTTGCTGAACCCAAAGCCTGGGTCAATAATAATATCGCTAATGCCTGCATCTGAAAAGACAGTAATTTTCCGGATAAAATAATCCAGTACTTCCTGCGTAATATTATCATAAGCAGGGTTTTCGTGCATAGTTTCCACCGTGCCTTTCACATGCATGCAGATATATGGCACCTGTAAGGAAGCAACCGTAGCCGCCATAGCCGCATCAAAACTGCCACCGCTGATATCATTTACTAGGCTGGCCCCATGAGCCAGTGCTTCCCGGGCAACTTTGGAATAATACGTGTCTATCGAAATAAAACAATCCGGAAATTGTAGATGAATCGCTTCTACGGCCGGTAATACTCTTTTTAATTCTTCCTCTTCATTCAGCAAAGCACTGCCGGGACGCGTGCTTTGCCCGCCAATATCCAATAGGGTAGCACCTTCCCCTAACATCGTCTCTGCCTTTTGAAGTGCACCGTCCACAGATTGCTGCCTGCTACCACTATAAAAAGAATCGGGTGTAGCATTGATAATGCCCATTACAACGGGCCTATCAATCAATAATAATCTCCCCTTACAGTTAAGCGTAAACATTTTCGTAATTCATTTTCAAATTTTCAAATTTTCAAATTTCGCATTTCCCTATCTTGCATACACTTCAAAGATATTATCAAAGCATTAAAGCATTCAGTTAATAATGGCTAATACAGATAAGCAATACGACCAGGCAATCGGGCAATGCAGGGATATATTCATCAAAAAAACAAAGGATTACGGCACAGCATGGCGGGTGTTGCGAACGATATCTGTTGTAGACCAGATTTTTATTAAAGCCCTGCGCATACGCACCATACAGGACCTGAATACACAGAAAATAGGCGACGATATTCCTTCTGAATTTAAAGGCATCGTAAATTATGCAGTGATTGGTTTGATGCAAATAGAATTGGGCCAACCCATGGTGGAAGAATTACCGGTAGAACAGGTAGATGCTTTATATCATAAGTACATTGATTTTGCTAAGACTACCATGCTCGATAAGAACCACGATTATGGGGAAGCCTGGCGTGAAATGAGCCAGCAAAGTTTTGCCGACCTGATATTGATGAAATTAATGCGTATCAAACAAATTATAACCAATGATGGTAAAACATTGATCAGTGAAGGGATTGATGCCAATTATGTGGATATCATTAATTATTCGGTTTTCGCGTTGGTCTTGATGGAAGAAGGGAAACATTAAAATACATCGCCATTGTTGGTCGCCGACCAACGGTAACAGGATATTTATATTTAAAACAGACGGTCTTATATGAAAAACTTGCTCCTTATTATCCGCTGGACTGTAGGCCTGTTGTTTATTTTTTCGGGACTGATCAAAGCCAATGATCCACTGGGCCTCAGTTATAAAATGCAGGAGTTTTTCGAAGTATGGTCATGGAATGGCCTACATGATTATACCCTGGCCATGGCTATGATTATGAATATTTTTGAAGTACTGGCTGGTGTAGCAGTGATCATCGGCTGGCGTATGAAATTATTCAGCTCGTTACTCTTACTTCTTATTATCTTTTTTACCTTTTTAACTGGCTATGCATTGTTTTCTGGCAAGATAAAAACCTGTGGTTGTTTTGGTGATTGCCTGCCATTAACACCCGCACAATCTTTTGCCAAGGATATTTTTTTATGGGTATTGATACTGGTGTTGTGTATATACCGGAATAGGATACAACCTTCTCTCAGACCCGCCGCTGCCTTTATTTTACTTTTACTGGTAACTACAGGAACCATTGCAGGACAATTCTATGTAATAAAACATCTTCCCGTTATTGATTGCCTGCCGTATAAAGAGGGAAACAATATCACAGAACAAATGCAGACGCCGG
>JAYSXR010000070.1:0-1873 GCA_043717145.1 Chitinophagaceae bacterium
TCATTCAATATCCTTGAATAACCCGCATCTATCGAGAACTCACTGGGCTTTACGGTATTTAACACATTGCCTGAATAATCGGTTAACTGGATATTTCCGAGACTGAAATAACGCAGCGAGGTAGAGACCGCCTGCTGGTCGTCTAATTTATAATACGCGGCAAGGCTTGCCAGGTACACATCATTCAAACCAAGGTCCTTTAACCAGGGTGTATAGTTTACTGCTACTGCAGATCTTTTCTTGGCAAAAGGCACTTTGGCCAGGTTCCAGAAGGGCGCATTGGCATCGGGAGAGGTAGCGATGGCCAGGTCACCCATCCCACCGGCCCTTGCATCCGGCGAAATCCTAAGGAAGGGAACAGCCGTTGAAACAATATTGATTGAATCGGTCTGTGCCCGGGCCGAACCCGTTATAAAAAAAATAGCAGCAACCCCGGTAAATATGCTTTTTGCGATCGGACTCATCAAAATATTGATTTGATTAAAAAAATGATATAAAAATAAGAGCATTAAATTCTTATAACCGCTTGCCGGGGGTAAAAAGATTGTGCAAAAACCTTCTGTATCCTTTCCGGTACAATACCCTTTTGCGGCAGATTTCATTGAAAAATCAACCGTACGATAACACAATGATATTAATTAAATTAAACGTAAAAAAACTTACACAAGTGTAGAAATCAAATCATTCAGACAATTTTAGAAAAGAATCAATTGTTGGGTGTTTTCAGTTTTACTGCCACCAGCAACAACAATTACGTGGTAAATATAAATACCTTTTGCCAGTTTTGCGCCTGTTTGGTTATCCCCGTTCCAGTTTACCTGGCAATTTCGCGTTCCACCCGTATTCAAAAGCCGCTTTATCTGTTTTACAAATGCCCCGGATGCGCTATGTATATTTATGGTGATATCCAGATCGGTATTGGGTTGGTTGTGTTCAAAAGCAAAAGTGGTTGTGACTGAAAACGGATTGGGGTAATTTCTTACATTGGAAATTTGTAATTTTTCCTGCTTTGCCACGATGCAATCAAGCGTAACCTCGCTTGAATTATTGGCCACATCCCAGGCTTTTATTTTGATGGAATGTTTACCTTCTGCTAAAGTGGGTAACTGAAACAAGACCTGTCCTTCCTGGTAACTATCGAGCAAAGCGGTATAAAAATCGTTTAATACCAGTACATTTCTTTCATTGCCGTCAATGATGGCAGTAATATCATGCCCGATACCATTACCCGAAGTACTGATACCTAAAGAATCATACAGTTTCACTAATAATACCGGGTTTTCATGGGTTAACCCGCCATTCTGGAATTTATCATCATTCAGGTAAGGCTTGATAACAGGGCCTATATTATCGGTAATGCCGCTGCCCAGCCCACCTACATAAAAAGAAGTATTTACACCGTTGGCATCTCTTTTGCCGTCATCTGCATACAGGCTGATACGGCCTTTGCCGGACTGGAAATTAATATCCTTTGGTACAATAAAGGAAAAACTAAACCTGCCATTAATAACCGTGGCATTGCCCTTATATAATACACTGGCCTGCTGGTTGAAACTGGTTACAGGGCTGGAAGCATCATTACCCAATGTTTTTACCTGTTGCAATTTATCAAATACGGTAGGGTGCACTGTTCCGTTAAAGTCGGTAATGGCATTGCCCACAGCGTCGGTTACGATCCCGGTAAACGTATATTTTTCCAATGCCCGCAAGGTATCGGCACCAATGAAGGGTTTATGATTGATGGTGGTTAACTGCAACCTGAGTGCGGGAAAAGCAAGGCGCAGGGCCGGATCGCCCAGCAGGGTGAACTTCCGGTTATTCAATACATCCCCAAAATTTTGGGCGGTAATATTCTTGGTACGTTTAACCGATT
>JAYSXR010000008.1:0-19911 GCA_043717145.1 Chitinophagaceae bacterium
GTTTTTTGTCCGGCAAACATGGATATGACAGGTTGCCGTAAGGCAGTTTCTTTTCAAACCACCAAACTCACAGGCAGTTAGCTTATTTCATTCCCATTCCCCTATCTTTGCCGCTCTAAAAAAAATTATAAACCGTTACTAATATGCAACTGAAAGGTTTAGTGCGATTTTTTGCGATTGCTTTGATACTCATCTGTGTTTATCAATTGTCATTTACCTGGTTTGTGAAAAACCATGAAGGTGAAATGGAAAAGAAAGCCGACACATGGTTAAAAAGATTCCCTTCTCCTACTGTGAAATACCCTGGTAACAAGGAACTGCAGGCTGCGTATGCCGATAGCCTGGCCGACCTCAAGAAAGACAGGCTTAAGCGTTTACTGGATAGTACCAAAGAAACCAAACTGGCTTTTGGCATGGTTACTTACAGCAGTGCTAAAGAAAAAGAATTGATGCTGGGCCTTGACCTGCAGGGTGGTATGAGTGTAACCATGGAAGTTGGCCTGGACGGCTTGATCAAGTCGCTGGCGAATTATACCAAAGACCCTTTGTTTAATAAAGCCCTTACACAAGCTGTAGCTAAAAAAGCGAATACGAGTGCCGATCTGATCAGCCTGTTTCGTGATGAATATAAAACGGTAAACCCATCGGGTAAACTGGCGCCGTTTTTTGCCCTACGCAGTAATAACAAAGTAAAGTTTGATGCGAGCGATGATGCTGTAGCTAATTACCTGAAAGATCAGGCAAATATTGCCTTCAATACCACGTACCGCATCTTACGCACCAGGATTGACCGCTTTGGTGTGGCCTCTCCCAATATTAATCCCGATCCTGCCAAAGGAATCATCAACATTGAACTGGCGGGTGTTACTGATAAAGAAAGAGTACGTGCTTACCTGCAGTCAACTGCCAATCTCCAGTTTTTTGAAGTTTACACTTTTGAGAGTAAGGAACTGGTAAATGGAATTACTGCTGCCGATAAAGCTGCAGAAGAAATTCTGAATGGTACAACAAATAAGCCTGCTGATACTGCTGCTAAAATTTCTGCAGATACAGCTAAGAAAGCCGTTTCAGTTAAAGCAGATACCGGCAAAACTACGACTCTCACGGCTATTGCAGGCGCTAAAACAGCTACTGCCAAAGCAGATACAGCCAAAGGCAAAACAAAATCACCACTTAGCCTCATACAGTTCACACAGCCTTATTCCGGTACTGATGGCAAAGCAGTATATCCCGCAACAATCGGTTATATCGCTGCAAAGGACACAGGAACACTTAACGATTACCTTAGAACCGATATCGTTAAAAACAAGTTCCCTTCCAACCTTATATTTATGTATGGCAAGGCTGAACTGAATGATCCTAAATTAAAAAATATCCTTTCCTTATATGCCATCAAGACCCTGGATAATGGCCAGGCGGAATTAGGTGGTGAAGGTATTAGTGCCTCACAGGATTACGATGAGCGCGGACGTATTGCCATTAAAATGAACATGGATAAAACAGGTACTGCTATCTGGGCCAAAATGACGGCAAGGAATGTAGGAAGGCCTGTTGCGGTTGTCTTGGATAATTTTGTGTACTCTGCTCCTAATGTAAATGAAGCAATTACTACCGGTAACTCACAGATTGCCGGCAGCTACACAGTAAAGGAAGCACAGGACCTTTCTGAAATATTGGAAAGCGGTAAACTTCCTGCCCCTGCTAAAATTGTGCAGGAACAACAGGTTGGGCCTACGCTTGGTAAAGAATCTGTAAAAGGCGGTGCCTTATCATTCCTCATAGCCTTCATTGTGATCTTTGCTTTGATGCTGTTATACTTTAACACAGGTGGTTGGGTAGCCAACATCGCCCTTATACTCAACCTGTTATTCACCATCGGTATTTTAAGCGCACTTGGTTTTACGCTGACTGCGCCGGGTATCGCGGGTCTGGTATTAACGATTGGTTTGGCTGTGGATACGAACGTAATCATCTTCGAACGTATTAAAGAAGAATTAACCAAAGGAAAAAGTTACCAGAATGCTGTTAATGATGGATATAAACGTTCCCTGTCGCCTGTATTGGATGCACACGTTACAACCCTCTTAACCGCTATCATCCTTGCTTATTTCGGACTGGGCCCAGTATTGGGCTTTGCTACCACACAGATCATCGGTATCCTTTTATCATTGTTCTGCGGTATCCTGGTATCCAGGCTGATTACAGACTGGTACATGAACAAAAACCGCCACTTCGAATATTTCACAGGTATATCTAAAAGGATATTCAAGCATGCTTCTTTTAAATTTATTGAATACAGGAAATATGCGTATGTATTGTCTGCTTTTATATTAATCGCCGGAATCGGAACCTATTTTAATGGATTTGATGAGGGCGTTGAATTCTCTGGTGGACGAAGCTACACAGTGAAATTTGAAAAAGCAGTAAGTCCGGATGAGATCAGGGATGAGTTGAAAAAAGAATTTGGCGAAGCGGTGATCATTAAAACGGTTGATACAAAGAACCAGGTAAATATTACTACTTCTTATAAGATAAAAGAAACAGGCACTAATATTGATTCATTGGTTGAGCAGAAACTTTTTACCGGTTTGAAAAACCATCTGCCACCGAATACAAGTTTTCTTGATTTCGAAAAGAATTATAAACAGAGTTCACAAACCGTATTGCCAACAATTTCTGATGACCTTAAAACAGGGGCACAAAAAGCGGTTATTTTCGGTATCATTATTATCTGTTTGTACATCTTCATCCGTTTCCGCGACTGGAGGTATTCTTTGGGTACGATTGTATCCTTGTTACACGATGTTTTGGTAACCCTTATCGTATTCAGCTATTGCCGTAAGATTGTTCCGTTCCCACTTGAGATTGACCAGCATTTTATCGCTGCGGTATTAACGGTGATCGGTTTCTCAATGAATGATACGGTGATTGTTTATGACCGTATCCGTGAAGATAGCCGTTTGATGAAAGGCTCAGATAACGGAACAGTAATTAACCGGGCCATTAACGAAACCCTTAGCCGTACGGTAATGACTTCATTAACTGTGTTCTTAACTATCCTTATCCTCTTCATTTTTGGTGGTGAGGTAACCAGGGGGTTTGCGTTCGCCATGTTGATCGGTGTAATCACGGGTACCTACTCTTCTATCTTTGTAGCAGCACCGATATTGGTGGATTTTGCAAAGAGCAGGGCATTGGGTAAATCGGAAGACAAGAAAAAATAAATGTATTATTTATAGAACGAATGCCTGCAGAATTACTGCAGGCATTTTTTTGTCTGATCATGTCTGCTTAAAATCTACTTAACTTTAGAGACTTTTATATATTTTTAACATTTTTCGGCAGAACAATCATGTAATCTTGCAGAATTAACTGTGCAAATCTTACGTTCCTATATCATCCGATTCATTACACTGCTTGTTGCTTTGCAACTGCTCAACTTGAGTATTTATGCCCAGGATTTCAAGCCGATGTATGCTGAGTCTGGCTCAGATGAAACCAATATCACGGAAACGATTGTGGAATATGTTGTGGAAGTAATATTGGGGTATACTAATGCGATCCCTGAACAATCGCAACACCATAAAGATCTGCATTTTCATAAGCATGGTTCTTTTAATGCCATCAATTTTCATAAGGAAGCCCTCATAACTGCCTCTCAATTATCATTGGCAAGCTTGCCTATCCCCTTACATGAATCATTTAAGGATTTGTATTTTCAGGAAATCAACCCCCAGCCACCCAAGGCATAGTCTTTCAGCCCATCCTTTTAATGAAAAAATGCAACACATGCGTGTAATGATTTACCGGGTGTAGGCAACTGATTATTTTATTCTGTTAAACCACAAGATTATGGTGAAGGTATTTTCATTCGGACATATGTCCATGAACAAGCTATGCCTTGGCGTTATGGCATTGCTGTTATTTACCCGTTCGCATGCTCAAATTACTTTAGATACTGTCAAACTGAGTCTCCCAGAAGCTGAGAAAATGTTTATGGAGAAAAACCTATCCCTGCTAGCATCAAAATACAATATTGATGTAAATAAGGCATTGATTGAACAAGCGAAACTTTGGGATAACCCTGTACTGGTTACAGATCAGAATATTTATGCAGGCAATAAATTCTTCGCACATGGCAAAGATGCCAACGGGCAGGTTGAAGGGCAGTATTTTATTCAAATTCAACAGCTCATCAAAACAGCCGGCAAGCGCAGTAAATGGGTTGCCATGGCTGTAACCAATGCAAAACTGAGTGAGTTACAATTTAATGAAGTCATGCGTAACCTAAAATATCAATTACGAACGGATTACTACACGACAACAAAACTTACTGGTACCCAACAATTATTCAACAGCGAATTAAAAGTATTGGATAAGCTGCTATCAGGTATGGCTGCCCAGTTACAGGCAGGGAATATTGCGCAAAAAGATTATTTGCGCATACAGGCTTTACGCATGTCTATGCAACAGGACCTGATGGATAATAACCAGCAACTGGCAGATATACAAACAGAATTGAAAACGTTGTTACAAATTACGGATAACCGGATAATTGCCACAGATGCAGCTAACGACCTTCCCATTAATAATAACCTGATGGCCAAAAAAATACTGTCAATAGCGAAGCAATATAATTCGGCTTATGCGATTGAACAAACCCAACTCGTTTACCAGCAGCAAAATCTCCGCTATCAACAATCATTGCGGTCAGCCGACTTAACACTCGGACCGGAATATGACCATAACAGTAACTACACCCCTCATTATGTTGGTCTAAGTATGTCCTTGCCTTTAAATATTTTCAATAAAAACCAGGGTAATATCAAGTCGGCAGAATTTGCGGTAAAACAGGAAGCAGTTATTTTATTGCAAGTTGAGCAGCAGTTGCAAAATACTGTTCAAAATGCGGTGAATAAATTGCTAATGATCCTTGAATTAAGAGGCAAACAGGAACAATCCTTTTATACCGATAATGCTCAGTTGTTTAAAAATATAACTGATAGCTATACGCAAAGGCAAATCAGCCTTATTGAGTTTATTGACTTTTTTGATGCTTACAGAGAGACGCAACTCAAAAATTTGCAACAGCAATTAAACCTACAATTAGCGAAGGAAGAATTGAACTATCTGGCTGGGAAAGATGTGGTTAATTAATATTCATTTAAGCCAACACTAAATTAAAATGTATGAAAAAAAATAATTTATCGATACTCGCAATTTTGATACTGCTTACTTGGGCTAGCTCCTGTAAAGAAGAGAAACCGGTTGAGCAGAAAGACCAAAAAATATGTATCAGTGATTCGATGCAGAAACTCATAATGCTGGATACAGCAAAGATTAGCAATATCAACGACCAGCTTTCATTATCAGGTGAAGTGAGTTTTGATGAGAATAAAATTGTAAAAATATATCCATTCAGCAGCGGGCAGGTATTGGAAGTGAAAGTAACTGTTGGTGACAAAGTGAAGCAGGGACAGGTATTAGCGGTTATGAAGAGTGCTGATATAGCAGGCAATTACAGCGATTTAAAATCTGCTGGTGCAGATGTGGCGATAGCAAAACGGGAACTGGCGAATACAAAATCTTTATATGAGAAAGGGATCAGCAGTGAACGGGAATTAACGATTGCCAGTGAAAATTATGAAAAAGCACTTGCGGCCAGCGGCAAAGTAAATGATCTTATAAGAATAAACGGTAGCGGTCACACTTCTGGCAACGGTACTTATCTGATTACTGCCCCGGCAAGTGGTTATATAGTTGAAAAAAACCTTACGGCAGGAAGTTTTATACGCGGTGATAATAATAACAGCCTTTTTACGATATCTAACCTGAACAATGTATGGATATGGGCAAACGTGTTTGAAGCTGATATACCAAAAGTTAAAAAGGGTTATGAGACGCAGATAACAACCCTCGCCTACCCGGACAAAATATTCTATGCCAAAATAGATAAAATAAGTGAGGTACTGGACCCACTGAACAAAGTGATGCGAATACGTATGAGCCTGCCCAATACTGATTTTCTGCTTAAGCCAGAGATGTTTACCAACATAAATATCACTAATAAAGAAGCCACGAAAGCGGTGAGTATCCCTTCTGACGCGGTTGTATTTGATAATAGTAAAAAATTTGTGGTACTGTATCATAATACATGCAACCTCGAAGTAAAAGAAATAAAAGTAATTAAAACCGTGGGTGGAATTACGTATGTAAAAAATGGCCTCTCTACCGGAGATATTATGATAAGTAAAAACCAAATATTGTTGTACAGGGCGTTGTTAGAGAAATAAAAAAACCGCCCCTTTTGCATTTTATCTTTTAACAACACTAAAAAATATATGAATAAGATTATAAAAAATATCATTCACTTTTCCCTACGTCATCGGTACCTGGTATTTTTTTTGACCGCTGTATTGGTTGTATTGGGGATATGGAGTTACAGAGAAACACCCATTGAAACTTTTCCGGATGTAACCAATACCCAGATCATTATTATTACCCAATGGCCGGGCCGCAGCGCTGAAGAAGTAGAAAAATTCATTACCATACCGATGGAAACCGTATTGAATTCTGTGCAAAAAAAATCAAACCTGCGCACTACTTCTTCCTTTGGTCTATCCTATATCCGTTTAATCTTTGATGATGATGTGGAAGATGCATTTGCCCGCCAGCAGGTAATGAGCCGTTTGGGTGGCGCTGATCTGCCCGACGGCGTTAAACCGGATATACAACCACCTTATGGCCCAACAGGCGAAATTTTTCGTTACACTTTGCGTAGTAAGGTTTCCAATATACGTGAGTTGACTACTATTCAGAATTGGGTACTTGACAGGCAATTCAAATCTGTTCCGGGCGTGGCAGATGTAAATAGCTTTGGCGGTGAAGAAAAAACATTTGAAATAAGTGTTAATCCCAACCTGCTTACCAAATACAATCTGTCATCCATTGATGTGTTTTCTGCAGTTGCTAAAAGTAATATCAATGTAGGTGGCGATGTGATTAATAAAAACGGCCAGAGTTATGTGGTAAGGGGAATCGGCTTATTAAATGATATTGATGACATTAATAATGTCATTATCACCCGCGTTAACAATGTACCGATATTGGTTCGCAATGTAGCATCTGTGGTAGAAAGCAGTAAGCCAAAACTGGGTCAGGTAGCCAGAAACAAGGAACAAAATCAGATTGAAGGAATCATTGTAATGCGAAAAGGAGAAAATCCGGCAGATGTTCTTGAAAAAATCAGAGATAAAGTAACTGAATTAAATACTTCTATCCTTCCTAAAGACATTAAGATTGATACTTTCTATGATCGTACGAACCTGATTGATTTTTGTACAGAAACAGTCATACATAATTTGCTGGAAGGCATCATCCTGGTTACTTGTATCGTTTTGTTATTCATGGCCGATTGGCGAACTACTGTAACGGTAAGCATAGTAATACCACTGGCCTTATTGTTCGCATTTATTTGTATGCGAATTAAAGGTATGACGGCTAACTTGTTAAGTATGGGTGCCGTTGATTTTGGTATTATCATAGACGGTGCAGTAGTAATGGTAGAAGGGTTATTTGTTGCATTGGACCATAAGGCTAAAGAAGTAGGTATGGATAAGTTTAACAAACTCGCTAAACTGGGATTGTTCAAAACCAAAGGAACAGAAATGGGTAAAGCCATCTTCTTTTCAAAGCTCATTATAATTACCTGCCTCATTCCCATTTTTGCTTTTCAGAAAGTAGAGGGTAAAATGTTTTCACCTCTCGCCTATACCCTGGGATTTGCTTTATTGGGCGCATTGATATTTACGTTGACCCTGGTGCCAGCTTTATCCAGTATCCTTTTAAGAAAAAATGTTCGTGAAAAACACAATCCGATTGTCCTCTTTTTTGAAAAATGGATTTCAAAAGCATTAAACTTCGTTTACCGTAATCAGAAGAAAAGTGTATTGGTTGCGGTTGTTGTAATGATGCTGAGTTTCTTTTCGGCTAAATTTTTAGGAACAGAATTTTTACCACAATTAAATGAAGGTGCATTATGGGTTACGGCTGAACTGCCGATGAGTGTGTCGTTAGACGAGGCAAATATATTCTCTGCCAAAATGGTAGAGGTATTGCAATCTTTCCCCGAAGTAAAGCAAACACTTACCCAAGTAGGTCGAACCAACGATGGCACAGATCCTAAAGGTTTTTTTAATGTACAGATACAGGTTGATATGAAGCCAGGCAAAGAATGGACGCGAAAGGGTAACGTTGATGACCTGATTGCCGACATGGATAAACAGCTGAGCAAATTTCCCGGGATCATATATAATTATTCTCAACCCATACGTGATAATGTAGCAGAAGCGGTTGCGGGTGTACCGGCTTCATTGGCTGTAAAAATATTCGGGCCCGATTTCAATGTATTGGATAAAGCAGCTAAAGATGTGATGGCACAATTAAAATCAGTAAAAGGTGTTGAAGACCTGGGGATACTTAAAAACCTGGGACAACCCGAATTCAGGATAGAATTGGATCAAAGAAAAATGGCATTTTATGGTGTAAATACTGCAGATGCGCAAAGCGTTATAGAAATGGCCATCGGAGGAAAAGAAGCAACCCAGCTTTATGAGGGTGAAAGAAAATTTGATATCAGGATACGCTACCAGGAGGTGTTCAGGGATGGCCAGGATAAAATTGAAAACCTGATGGTGCCCGCAAATAACGGAGCGAAAGTGCCATTAAAAAATATAGCCGATATAAAAACACTTACAGGGCCGGCTTTCATATACCGCGATAATAATATGCGGTATATCGCCGTTAAATTTTCTATTCGTGGACGCGACCTTGGCAGCACCATTAACGAAGCGCAGGAAAAAGTGGCTGCCAACGTTATAGTTCCCAATGGCTATAAGACTACCTGGAATGGTGAATTTGAAAACCAGATAAGGGCATCAAAAACATTGACGCGGGTGGTGCCTATTTGTTTGTTGGTAATATTTCTCATACTCTTCTTTGCTTTTGGAAATGTAAAAGATGCCATACTAACTATACTCAATGTACCATTTGCATTAATTGGCGGCATACTTGCTTTGCATATTACCGGAATCAATTTTAGTATTAGTGCCGGTATTGGGTTTATTGCCCTTTTTGGGGTATGTATTCAAAATGGGGTGATATTAATCTCTGTTTTCCGTAAGAACCTGGAAGAAAAAATGAGACTTGATGATGCCATTAAACTGGGTGTAATCTCGAGGGTTCGTCCTGTGGTGATGACAGCGATAATGGCTGCCATCGGCCTACTGCCGGCTGCCATCAGTACTGGTATTGGCTCCGAAACGCAAAAACCATTGGCAATAGTTGTTATAGGAGGCCTAATCACGTCAACGATACTTACGCTACTTATCCTGCCTGTGATTTATGCTTTGGTTTATAAACTTATACATAAACGCGAAAACCGAAAGCTATTAAAGAAAACTGGATTGGTATAATACTATTACGGGTTAACAGGATGGCTATATATGCTCAGAACAAATCAGCTATCCGGCCCGCTCATTCCTGAGCGGGCTTTTTTATCATATACTGTAAAATTATAATTTATTTAAAAAACCGTAATCACCTTTATTCGTTAGATTTGTAATTCTGAGCATGAAAACCATTTATTACATACTGAATAAATGCCTATTGGTTATTATAGCCATTCAATTATTGAATATGAGCTTTAATAATCTAAATAATTTCTTTACTGATCTGCCCACAACTACCGTTGCCTACCATAATCAGATAGATTGTGCATTCGAATACATAACTGAACATCTGTTAGGTTGGGATAATTATATCCCTGAAAATAAATCCAGCACAGATCACCAGGCAAACCATTTGCATAAGGTGGGTAATATTTGCCTTTACATACATGAAATACCAGCAGCTATTGAACAAAATAATTATTTGTCCTGCAATGTGTACCCTATAATCCCTTTTTATATTTTTCTGGGATACGAAGCATCCATTACACCCCCTCCACCAAAAGCATAAGATTTTCGATAAACTGTTTTTTATTGGCTTCACGCTCTATTTTTTCACTATAATTTCATGTAAGTCATGTTTTCATGTATTCTTAAATGGGTCATTGTTTTATTAACAGGTATTTATGTAACCATGCTATCTACGGTTGCCTATGCGCAAACAACACTAGCGGATACTGTGCGGCTCAGTTTGCCTCAAATTGAAAAGCGTTTTCTGGACAGTAACCTCCTGCTACTTGCCGCTCATTATAATGTTGATGCACAAAAAGCATTAATACAGCAAGCAAAGCTCTGGGATAACCCGGTATTGAATACTGACCAGGTAATTGCGGCCAATGGAAAATTTTTTCCTTATGGAAAAAATCCGGATGGTTCTTATAGCGGGCAATACTATATCCAGGTGCAACAGCTAATCAAAACAGCCGGTAAGCGTTCTAAATTGGTTAACCTGGCAACCACCAATTCAAAATTAAGTGAGTTACAATTGCAGGACGTATTACGAAATCTCCGCTACCAGCTTAGAACCAATTATTTTACCCTTATTCAGCAATTGGGTAACAAAGCCATTTACGAAAGCCAGCTTACACAATTGACTAAACTGTTAAACGGTATGGGCGCTCAATTGTCGGCCGGCAATATTGCACAAAAAGATTATTTGCGTATTCAGGCATTGGTTATTTCTTTAGAGCAGGATATAACAGAACTATCAAAAAATATCGCAGATAATCAATCTGAATTAAAAACATTATTACAATTAAAGGATGGTTCGTTTATCAAGCCTGCCGAAAGCAGCGGTATGAACATGGAAGTGAATGTCTTGATTGATCCGGACATGCTTTTCGAAACTGGCAAGAAGAATAATCCGGCATTCCTGCTGCAACAAACACAAACCCTTTTTCAGCAACAGAACCTCAGTTATCAAAAATCATTGCGTGTACCGGATATAACCCTAGGCCCGAATTTTGACCGCAATTCTAGTTTTGCAACCAATTATGTGGGGCTAGGTGTTTCACTGCCATTGCCAATACTCAATAAAAACCAGGGTAATATTAAATCTGCCGAGTATGTAATTAAACAACAACAATCTTTTACAGCCAATTCTGAAACAGAACTGAAGAATACAATCAGTAATGCTTACCAGAAATTTAAGCTCATGCTTGCACAAAACAATGGTTCACAGAAAGAATTTTATATGAAGTACGAGGCGATGTATGGGAATATTTTACAAAGCTACCAACAAAAGCAGATTAACCTTTTGGAGTTTCTTGACTTTTTCAATGACTTCACCGCATCCCAGCAGCGATTATTGCAACAACAGGTAAACCTACAATTGGCAAAAGAAGAACTGAATTTTCAAACAGGCATTGATATCATCAAATAAACATATTCAAATATAAATAAATGAAGTATTCAGCGTTTTATAGTGTGGCACTCAGTGCAGTTCTTGTTTACTCATGTAAACAGGAAGAGAAAAAAGCAGATGTAAAAAAACAGGTTTGTGTGAGTGATTCCATGCGTACAAGAATCACATTAGATACTGCCGTCTTAAGCAACATCAGTAATGAGTTACAGCTTTCTGGAGAAGTAGGTTTCAACGAAAATAAAGTAGTCAAAGTTTTTCCATTCAGCAGTGGACAGGTGCTGGAAGTGAAAGTTTCGCTGGGCGACAGGGTTTCTGCAGGCCAGGTATTGGCGGTTATGAAAAGTGCCGATATCGCCGGTAATTACAGCGACCTGAAAACAACTAACTCTGATATTGCGATCGCCAAACGGCAAATGGAAAATAGTAAATCGCTTTATGAAAAAGGCATCAGCAGTGAAAAGGAATATGAAGAGGCTAAAGAAAACTATATGAAGGCATTAACGGCCAATCAAAAAATAAATGACGCACTCCGTATCAATGGTGGCGGTAATACCAATGCCAGTGGCAGGTTTATGATTAAAGCCCCTATTGGCGGCTATATTGTTGAAAAGAAAGCCAATGCTGGAAATTTTATCCGGCCAGATAATGCAGATAACCTGTTCACGATTTCAGATTTAAAAGATGTATGGGTATGGGCCAATGTGTTTGAAACAGATATTGCCAAAATACACGAAGGTTATACCGCACTGGTTAAAACCCTTGCCTATCCCGACAAAGTTTTTCGTGGTAAAGTAGATAAAATCAGTGAAGTTTTAAACCCTGATAATAAAGTGATGCGTATACGTATTAACCTACCCAATAGCGGTTTATTACTCAAGCCCGAAATGTTTACCAATGTATTGATAGAAAATACCGAGCAGTCAAAAGCGGTAACTATCCCGGCTGATGCGATGGTATTTGAAGGTGGTAAAAATTATGTAGTCATCTATAAAGATAAATGCGACCTGAAACTATCAGAGGTACATGTAATCAAAACAGAAAATAACCGGGCATATATCAGTAGTGGTTTAAATGCGGGTGATATTATCATTTCAAAAAATCAGGTATTGTTTTATACTGCCATTTTAGAGAACTAATATCAGACATTATTTTATAAGGTTAACCAAAATATCGCATGAACAAGTTCATTAAAAATATTATTTACTTCTCCTTACGGCATCGCTATCTGATCTTCTTTTTTACAGGGATACTGGTAGTAATTGGCGTAATCAGTTACCGGAATACCCCTATCGAAACCTTTCCCGATGTTACTAATACGCAGGTAGTAATTATTGCTCAATGGCCGGGCAGAAGTGCGGAAGAAGTTGAAAAATTCGTTACCATACCTATGGAAACGGTGTTGAATTCTGTACAGAAAAAAGCCAATCTCCGCACCACTTCTGCATTTGGTTTAAGCTATACACGTATTATTTTTGATGATGATGTAGATGATGCATTCGCACGTCAGCAGGTACTCAGCAGGCTTGGCGGAGCTGATTTGCCTGATGGTGTAAAGCCTGATGTACAACCGCCCTACGGCCCCACCGGTGAAATTTACCGTTATACATTGCGAAGTGCCACCAAATCTATTCGTGATCTGACGACCATTCAAAACTGGATACTCGACAGGCAATTTAAATCTGTTCCCGGTGTGGCCGATGTGAACAGTTTTGGGGGCGAGGAAAAAGTATTTGAGTTAAGTGTAAACCCTAACCTGCTTAGTAAGTATAACCTCAGCTCATTAGATGTGTTCAATGCAGTTACCAAAAGCAATGTGAATGTGGGTGGTGATGTGATTGAAAGAAATGGCCAGTCATTTTTGGTTAGGGGTATTGGTTTGTTAAATGATATCAAAGACATTAATAATATAATTGTAACCAAGATTAACGGCTTGCCTATCCTTGTTAAGAATGTGGCAGAAGTAAAAGAATCGGGTAAACCCCGCCTTGGCCAGGTAGCCAGGGATAAAAATACTGATGTTCTGGAAGGTATTATTGTTATGCGCAAAGGTGAGAATCCGGCAATTGTGTTAGATAATATCCGTGCCAAGATAAAAGACCTGAATGAAAACGTATTGCCACGTGATACCAAGATTGATACGTTTTACGACCGCACCAACTTGATGGATTATTGTACTGAAACCGTTATCCATAATTTAATTGAAGGGATTATATTGGTAACAGCCATTGTATTATTGTTTATGGCCGACTGGCGCACAACAGTTATTGTAAGTATCATCATTCCCCTATCCTTATTATTCGCCTTTACCTGTATGCGGATAAAAGGTATGAGTGCCAATTTACTCAGTATGGGAGCCGTTGACTTTGGTATTATCATAGATGGAGCCGTTGTAATGGTGGAAGGGCTCTTTGTTGCATTAGATAAGCGGGCAAGGGAAGTAGGTATGGAAAAGTTTAATAAACTGGCCAAGCTGGGACTCTTTAAAAATGTGGGCAGTGAAATGGGAAAAGCCATTTTTTTTTCCAAGTTAATTATTATTACCTGTCTTATTCCCATATTCGCCTTTCAGAAAGTAGAAGGTAAAATGTTTTCTCCGCTGGCGTATACTTTAGGGTTTGCTTTGATAGGCGCATTACTATTTACCTTAACGCTGGTGCCTGCTTTATCTAGCATATTACTCAGGAAAAATGTAAGGGAAAAGCATAATCCGATCGTGATCTTCTTCGAAACGATCATAGCAAAATCTTATAAAGCTGTGATGAGGGTACCCAAAACAAGTTTGTTGATTGCATTGATGATAATGGGCATGTCTTTTTTCTCAGCTAAATTTCTTGGCTCCGAATTCTTGCCGCAACTCGATGAGGGTGCATTATGGGTGGAAAGTGAACTGCCCATGAGTGTATCATTAAATGAAGCCAATTTTATAGGTAATACAATGATTGATATACTGCGGCGCTTCCCGGAAGTGAAACAAACTTTATCGCAGGTAGGCAGAACCAATGATGGTACCGATCCGAAAGGTTTTTTCAACGTGCAGATACAAGTTGACCTGAAACCTAAAAAAGAATGGCGCAAAGGGCTCACTTCAGAAAAACTGATAGATGAAATGAATACCCAATTAGTAAAATTACCAGGTATTGTATTGAACTATTCACAGCCCATTTTGGATAATGTAGAAGAAGCTGTTGCCGGTGTAAATGCGGCATTGGCTGTTAAGATATTTGGTAATGATTTCAATACACTCGATTCATTGGCAAAAGCCACTTTACGACAATTGCATACAGTAAGGGGCATTGAAGACCTCGGTATTTTACGTAACCTTGGGCAGCCTGAATTTAGGATAGAACTCGATCAAACCAAAATGGCTTTATATGGTGTGAATATGGTTGATGCACAGGCAGTGATAGAAATGGCCATTGGCGGAAAAGCAGCCACTATTTTATATGAAGGAGAGAAACGGTTTGATGTGCGTATCCGCTATCAGAAAGACTTCAGAGATAACCAGAAAAAAATAGAGAACCTGATGGTGCCTTCCAGTGATGGTGCTAAAATACCATTGAAGGAAATATGTGTATTTAAATCCAGTACCGGCCCGGCATTTATATACCGGGATAATAACCAGCGGTATATCGCCGTAAAATTCTCTATCCGCGAACGTGATCTTGGCAGTACCATCGCAGAAGCGCAACAAAAAGTAAATGCCAATGTGAAGTTCCCCAAAAATTATATAACTACCTGGAACGGCGAATTTGAAAACCAGATCAGGGCTTCTAAAACATTAGCCAATGTGGTGCCGATTTGTTTATTGGTAATTTTCATTATCCTTTTTATCACCTTTGGAAACGTGAAAGACGCGATTTTAACCATCCTGAATGTGCCGTTTGCATTAATTGGTGGTATATTGGCTTTGCATATCACCGGCATTAACTTCAGTATTAGTGCGGGTATCGGTTTTATCGCCTTATTCGGCGTGTGTATACAGAATGGCGTGATATTGATCAGTGTATTCCGTAAAAACCTCGAAGCAAAAATGAGCCTTGAAGAAGCAGTTTACCAGGGTGTTATTTCGAGGGTACGTCCCGTAGTGATGACGGCATTAATGGCCGCTATTGGTTTGTTGCCCGCTGCTGTCAGTACCGGTATTGGCAGTGAAACGCAAAAACCACTGGCCATTGTAGTGATAGGTGGATTAATCACTTCCACTATCCTTACGTTGTTAATATTGCCGGTTATCTATAGCCTCGTTCATAAATTCATTCACAAAAGAGAAAATATGAAACTCTTGAAACGGGTGGGTGCCGTATAAATTTTTGAAACAATGATGTGAAAATAATAGGCGTACCTGAAAAGGCTTACGCCTATTTTTGTGCCCGAAAATAAATTATGAACTGATGAAACAGGTTTATCTTTTTTTATTATTGCTTTTTGTCATCTCAGCAAATGCACAGCAAGATACGGCGATGGGAAAAAAAGAAGACAAACGTTATTCTTTGCATTTTCAAACCACTATTATTTCGCAATACCATTTTGATTTTGCTTCACTTTATAATGGGGATAACAGCCTGCAGCCAACCGAACCTGCCCGCACTTCTTTTTCCGGTACAGCCTTTCTCAATTACAAACCTTTTGTAAACACATATATCGTTTTTAATCCTGAGGCAGCGGGTGGCAAAGGCTTGAGTAAAACATTAGGTATTGCCGGTTTTCCCAATGGTGAAGTGTACCGTGTGGGCGATCCTAAACCAAAACCATTCATCGCCAGGTTGTATGTAGAGCAACGTTTTATATTAAGCAACCGAAAGGAATTTGTTGCAGATGACCTGAATCAAATTGCTGAAACAACAAACAAAGAGTACATATCGGTGATTATAGGTAAGTTTTCTTTAACCGATTTCTTTGACGACTCACAAATCAGTCACGACCCCAGAAGCCAATTCATGAACTGGAGCCTGATGAGCAATGGCGCCTGGGATTACCCTGCCAATACCCGCGGCTACACGATGGGTGCTGTAGTGCAGGCAGTATGGAATGAATGGGCATTTAGAACGGCCATCACAACCGTACCTATCGAAGCTAATGGCCCTGAATTACAATTCAAATTTGGCAAAGCCATGGGATTGGTTTGGGAGGTAGAGAAATCACATCTTTTTGAAAAAGATGCAGCCCGGTTCAGTTCGATTCATGCCGGTATTTTTTGGAACAAGGCTAAAATGGGTAATTATCAGCAAGCCATTCAAAATTCTGGTGGGTTTTCACCCGATGTAACAGACAGCAGGTTGTATGGAAGGGATAAATGGGGCTATTATATAAGTATGGATAATCATTTCGGTAAACTGCACCATTTTATAAAAACCAGTTGGAACGATGGAAAAAATGAAACCTGGGCCTTTACTGAAATTGACGGGAGTTTTACCACGGGTCTTCAATTGGATGGGCAAATATGGAAAAGAGAAAATGACCGGTTCGCTATTGCTTTAGTCAGCAATGCACTTTCAACAGATCACCGTACCTATCTCGCCAAAGGCGGTTATGGTTTCTTAATTGGTGATGGAAAATTGAACTATGCTAATGAACAAATATTGGAAGCATATTATTCTTTACATCTTCACAAGAATATATTTCTCAGTCCCGATTATCAATTTATCATAAACCCGGCATATAATAGAGACCGCGGCCCCGTTCATATTGTAGCACTTCGTTTGCATGCAACGTTCTAACTAAGCTATCACCTGCACAAAAAAGGCCGCCTAAAATTGCGGCTTACTAGCTTAACCTGCTTTTTAGTGTTTACACGGCAAATGAAGTCCCGCATCCGCAAGTTTTACTTGCATTCGGGTTGCTGAAAGTAAAACCACGGCTATTTAATCCGCCCTGCCAGTCTACCTCCATCCCAAATAAATATAACTGGTGGCTTTTATTCATCACACAGGGTATCCCTTCTATCTCAAATCTTTCATCTTCCGGTTCTGGTTTGTCAAAACCCAGTACATACGTCATGCCGCTGCAACCGCCGCCTTTGACACCCACGCGAAGGCGTTGGGTTGTATCAAATCCCTCTTCGCCCATTAAACGGCGGATCTCGATAATTGCCCCTTCTGTTAAGGTAACGGGTGATGTTGCTATCATTGTCTCCATGATCTTCCTTTAATTTGTATGTGCAAATTTACGAACAATCCTGAATAACGCACCAACCAGGATTTTCGATACTGGAAAAATCGCCCAATAAACTGCCAGCTACCCAATTTAGCCTCATCTGACTCGAAACGCCAAACGGCTGTTCCGTTTGCCTTATTTTTACCGAAATTATTCTCATGCCCGAGTCAAATCTTGTATATAGTATCCTCATCGGCCTTGTATTGGTTGGGGCACTGGTATATCTTTATTATAGCCCTGCCAAACGTAAAGGATCTGAAAAACAAACAAACAGCGGATCTGTTTCCCTGCAGTTACAGGCTTATGAAAGATTAACGTTATTGGTTGACCGTATTACCATCCCAAACCTCATCAGCCGTACCCCGCATGATGGTTTATCGGCTCGTGATATGCAATTGATATTGACCAAAAGTATACGAGATGAATTTGATTACAATATCACCCAGCAAATATACATTACGCCTGAAACCTGGAACGCGGTAAAGAACCTTAAAGAAAAAAACCTGCTTATCATCAACCAGGTCGCTTCCGCATTACCACCAACCGCCAGCGGACTCGATTTGCAGAGGTTGGTATTGGAATTGATAATGACCGACAGTAAAAATAATTTACATGAACTGGTGAGCGAAGCATTGAGCTACGAAGCGAAGAAACTGTTATAGGTTGATGGATTTATTTACCGTCTAATGATTGCCTTATGAGTGAAAAAAAAGTATTTACAGACAGCGGAATTGAGATAAAGAAAGTGTACTATCCGCATCCTGACACCCATAACCCGCAACCCGAAACCCCTGCCGAATTCCCCTACACCCGCGGTATCCAACCCGATATGTACCGCGGCAAATTATGGACGATGCGCCAGTATGCCGGTTTCTCTACCGCTGAAGAAAGTAATAAGCGGTACCATTATTTATTATCACAAGGTGTAATGGGTTTAAGTGTAGCATTTGATCTTCCTACCCAGATCGGGTACGACAGTGACCATGCATTGGCCGAAGGTGAAGTTGGTAAAGTAGGTGTAGCCATTGACTGTCTGGAGGATATGGAAAGTTTGTTTAAGGGAATTAAACTGGAAGAGGTCAGTACTTCCATGACAATCAATGCAACCGGCTTTATTTTATTGGCATTCTATGTTGCACTTGCTAAGAAGCAAGGTGCCGATCTGAAGAAAATAACCGGCACTATCCAAAATGATATTTTAAAAGAATATGCAGCAAGGGGTACGTATATCTATCCCCCAAAACCTTCCATGCGTATTATTACAGATATTTTCGAATGGTGCAGTAAAGAATTACCTAAATGGAATACGATCTCTATTTCCGGGTATCATATACGCGAAGCAGGGAGTACAGCTGTACAAGAGATTGCTTTTACACTCAGCAATGGTAAAGCGTATGTGCAGGCAGCTTTGGCAAAGGGTTTAGACATCAATGTATTTGGCAAACGCCTTTCTTTTTTCTTCAATGCACATAATAATCTGTTCGAAGAAGTGGCCAAATTCCGGGCTGCCCGCAGAATGTGGGCCAAAATGATGAAAGAACTGGGTGCCACCGATGAGAAAGCATTGATGCTGCGTTTTCATACACAAACAGGCGGGGCTACTTTAACCGCCCAGCAGCCATTGAATAATATTTGCCGCGTTACCGTGCAAACTTTAGCGGCGGTATTGGGTGGTACACAGAGTTTACATACCAATGGCTATGATGAGGCCCTTAGCCTGCCTACCGAAGAAGCTGCCCGGATTGCATTGCGTACCCAGCAGGTAGTTGCATTTGAAAGCGGTGTGCCTGATACAGTTGATCCATTAGGCGGAAGCTATTTCGTAGAAGCCCTTACCGATGAAGTAGAACAGAAAGCCATGGCATTGATTGAAAAAATTGATGCCATGGGGGGCAGTGTAAGTGCCATTGAACAGGGTTTTATGCAGGAGGAAATTGCCCGGAGTGCCTATGAATACCAGCGAAACATTGAAAGTGGCGAGAAGATCATTGTTGGAGTAAATAAATTTTTGGTTGATAGAGAAGTTCCAATAACGGGTTTTAAAATAGATGACCATATCCGAATCATTCAAACCGGCAAGCTGCATAAATTGAAAGCGGAACGCGATCAACTGAATGCAGAACGATGTTTAAACGATATATCCCTTGCCGCTAAAGACGGGCGCAACCTGATGCCCCTCGTAATTGAAGCTGTAGAAAACTATTGCACACTCGGTGAAATCGCAGATATATTGCGGAAAGTATTTGGTGAGCACAGATAAGTAGGTAATTCATGTGTATTGCTGTGATTTAGAGAGTGTAAAATAAACTGTGTCAAGAGTTAAGTAATTAACTTTAAAACACAGACAATGGAAAACAACAATCCCAACGGCCTCGATTACGAGGTAAT
>JAYSXR010000071.1:0-1871 GCA_043717145.1 Chitinophagaceae bacterium
CTGGAGTTTGTTTCGCAGGCATTTCATCAGTATTAGGTATGAGTTATGGGGTATGGGGTTGAGGATCTTTCTCTTAAGTATTAGCGTCATACCTCATACCACATACCTCACCCCTCATACCATTTTCAAAGCATCATACAATATCTCCACTGGGTGCAATGCTTTCCTGCCGGTGCCATCCTTTATCTGGTGCCTGCAACTGGTGCCTGGCGCAGCTATGAGCACATCTTTTTCAGCCTTCCGAACGGCAGGAAACAAAACCAATTCGCCTATCTGCATCGATAATTGATAATGTTCTTTCTCATATCCAAAAGAACCTGCCATACCACAACAACCGGATGGTATGGTTTCAACAGTATAGTTTTCGGGTAAGGATAACAGTTGCACCGACGGCGCAACAGAAGACAATGCTTTCTGCTGGCAATGACCATGAAGTTTGATAAGCTTTTTGTCTGAGGTAAATTGCTCCTTCTTTATATTACCTGCTAAAATTTCCTTTGCTATAAATTCATCCACCATAAAAACATTTTTTGCCAAAGCCTGCGCGGGCATCAATTGTATATCATCGGCAAGATCTGGATATTCATCCCTGAAAGTAAGTATGGCAGAAGGTTCTACCCCGATCAGCGGTGTGCCTGAAGTAATCAGCGAACCAAGAAGGGCGATATTTTTATTGGCGATTTTTTTTGCTTTCCTGATCAGTCCTTTGCTAAGCCATGCCCTTCCACTCTCTTCATGTTCTGGTATGACGACATCATACCCTAATCTTTCTAATAATAATATTGCCTTGATGCCAATCGTGGTATCGTTGTAGTTTGTAAATTCATCACAAAAGAAATATACTTTCCTGTTACCCTTTGGTTCGGTATTTTTTTTCCTTTTATTGTACCAGCTTTTTAATGTTGTTTTATAAAGCGTAGGCATAGATCGCTCAATGGCAAAACCGGAGAAGCGCTTTATTATTTTGCTGATAGCGTTGTTGGTCATCATAAAATTATAAATCGAAGGGGCAGTAGAGCCCAACCCTGATGAACTGTTAAAATTAGCAATGAGCCTTGAGCGGAAGGGCACACCGTTGGCATCATAATACTGTTGCAGAAACTCCGCTTTAAGTTTCGCCATATCTACATTAGAAGGACATTCGGATTTACAGGCTTTGCAGCTAAGACAAAGATCCATCACCTCATAGATTTCTTTATGATCGAAACGATTTAGCTTATCCGAATGAGTAAGAAATTCCCGCAGGATATTAGCCCTTGCCCTGGTAGAATCTTTTTCATCCCGGGTAGCCATAAAAGATGGACACATCGTGCCACCTGATAAATGTGTTTTACGACAATCACCTGAGCCGTTGCATTGCTCCGCATGTTGCAATACATCCTGGTTATGATAGCGGAAAACTGTTTTAAAAGCAGGCGTTTGCTGCCCGGGAGCATAGCGAAGCATAGTGTCCATGGGTGGTGTATTTACAATCTTGTGAGGATTGAATATATTGGCCGGATCCCAGGTTTGCTTCAGCTGTTGAAACAGTTTGTAATTTTTTTCTCCGACCATCTGCCGGATGAATTCCCCACGCAATCTGCCGTCACCATGTTCTCCGCTTAAGGAACCGTTGTATTTTTTTACCAGCGTTGCTATCTCTTCTGCAATCGTTCTAAACAAGCGGTTACCCTCCACCGTCTTTAAATTGATGATAGGCCGAAGATGTAGCTCACCGGAACCGGCATGCGCATAATGCACGGAATGCAAACCATATTTTTTTAGTATATCATTAAAATCACGGATATATGCGGGAAGGTCTAACACGTCTACGGCGGTATCTTCAATAACTGGTACGGCTTTACTATCGCCAGGTAAGTTACTTAGTAATC
>JAYSXR010000072.1:0-1867 GCA_043717145.1 Chitinophagaceae bacterium
TACGCTTTGGACAGGTGATAGGCTGGCAAAATCCTAAAGGGGATTTTGCTTTTCATTATTACCTTCAGCCTGATATCGACAATACATTAGTTGTTCAGCGAGGGCGCTTTGCAAAGTGGGATATACATTCCATGCTTTCCCTGGTGCGCCGGATAAGAGGTAACTGATTTTGCATACCAGGCGAACTCGAATTTTTTTACAGGCAAGGTGAAAATAACCGGGCAATTCTTTCTGATAATGTAATGTAGAATGGGCGTTTATACCAATCTTCTGCATCTATTTTGCTGGCATGTGCAAGGTCATCAAAAAATATATGGCGCAATTTTTCGGAAAAAGGTTTGTCATATATAATGGCATTAACCTCAAAGTTTAATTCAAAACTCCTGTAATCCATGTTAGCAGTCCCTATCACAGACAGTTTACCGTCTGCCACCAAAGTTTTTGCATGAATAAAACCTTTCTGGTAAAGGAATATTTCTACACCCGCCTGTAACAAATCGTTATAGTTAGCTTTAGAAGCCCCGTTCATTAATCTTGAATCACTTTTGCCCGGTACCAGTAATTTTACAGAAAGGCCGCTGGAGGCAGCAATACGGAGCGCGTCTATTATATTATCCCCCGGAATTAAATAAGGCGTTGTAATCAGTATTTCCCGTTTGGCAAGGTATATGGCCTGTAGTATTGAAAATAAAACCAATGGTTGTACAGAATCAGGACCACTTCCAACTACCTGTACTAAAGTGTCTCCGGTAATAGGAGTATCCTGTTTAAAATATAAACTTTCAGGGTTAAGTTTCGTAGGGCAACAAAAATTCCAATCAGTCAAGAAAAGGTATTGCAGATAATATACTCCGGGCCCGTCTATACGAAGATGGGTATCGCGCCAGTATAATTGTTCTTTCTTATTGTTGATATATTTATCGCTAACATTAATGCCCCCCACAAAACCTGTTTGCCCATCAATAACAACAATCTTACGGTGATTGCGGTAATTAATCCGGTTGGCCAGAAAATAAAAGTGAACTTTATAAAAGGGATATATTTCTATCCCTACTTCGCGCATACGTTTTTCTATTTTCTTTTTTACAGAGGGGCTTCCAAAATCGTCATATATAAACCTTACCTGAACCCCTTCACTTGCTTTCCTGATCAACAGATTGATAATGGCGGTGCCAATCTCATCACACTCATAAATGTAATATTCAATATGGATATGATGTTTTGCTTTCTCAATAGCGAGTAACAATTCAGGAAATTTTTCTTCGCCATTCAGCAGAAGTTTTAGGGTGTTATGACGGGTAATGGGACTATGCAGATCCTTTATCAACATAGTTGCCAGTTCGGCATTATCATCGCCAGGGATATCTTGAGGGTTCACAGACGCCCTAGTATACGCAAGGCTGTTTTTTTTGAGTTCCTGCAGTAACTCCTGATCCTGCCCCGTTTTTTTTGTATATAATTTTTTTCTCCAGTAATTGATTCCAAATGCTAGATAAAAAAGCATGCCTAATACGGGTATGAAAATACATAGAAGCAGATACGCAATTCCTTTAGTGCTGCTGCGGGTTTGATAAAGAACGTGAAAGCAAACCAGACCCAGTAAAACGATGTATATAATTAAAACTATCAAGGACATATGCCAGCTAAATAAAACAGTGATCAAAGGACTTAAAGCAGTTGGGGCACGCACTTCCGTACAGCCTGGCTATTAAGGCTGAATAAATGTACAAAAGCTTAATGACATATTCTATTGACGAGCCGATTTGGCTCGCCCTGAAGCTAAAGCTGGGATTTGTACTTCCGATGAAAGATATATTCGTCCAGCCCTATGGCTTGAAGCTACTATGTTAGCTGCAGGGCGTACTAA
>JAYSXR010000073.1:0-5463 GCA_043717145.1 Chitinophagaceae bacterium
AACATTTATAATGCAACATTCAAAATAAATCACAATCCTTCGTACACCACAGCCGCCCCCTGCCCAACGCCCACGCACATGGTAGCCAATCCGTATTTCACTTTTTGCCTGTTCATTTCATGTAGTAAAGTGGTAGATATCCGTACGCCGCTGCAACCTAATGGGTGGCCGATAGCTATAGAACCTCCATTTACATTTACTTTGCTACTGTCTAGCCCGAGCTCTTTTATACAGGCAAGGCTTTGTGAGGCAAATGCTTCATTTAATTCTATAAGATCTATATCATCTGCTGTTAAGCCACCGCGTAACAATGCTTTCTGCGAAGCAGGTACCGGGCCAATACCCATAATAGCCGGATCTACCCCGGCAACACCCATGCTTACAATTCTTGCCATAGGTTGCAGGTTAAACAGTTTTACAGCCTCTTCGCTTGCCAGCAACATAGCAGCTGCACCATCATTGATACCTGATGAGTTGCCTGCTGTTACCGAACCTTCTTTGGCAAACGCCGGTTTGAGGGACGCCAATTTTTCCAAAGAGGTTTGCCGGGGATGTTCATCCTGGTTAAACCAGGTAATTAAACGGTCGCTGATCATTTCAACGGCGGCTATCTCATCATCCCATTTGCCAGCTTCCAATGCAGCAAAATATTTTTGTTGAGATGAAAAAGCGAATGCGTCCTGTTCTTCGCGGCTTATCTTCCAGTCGTTTGCCACATTCTCAGCCGTTTCTCCCATACTGAACGGATGATACATTTGCGCCATTTGCTTATTTACAAACCGCCAGCCGATGGTGGAATCATGTGTTTCTACTTTGCGGTTCCAGGCCCCGTCGGCTTTTGCTGTAACAAAGGGTGCCCTTGTCATACTTTCTACACCACAGGCTATATACAGCATGCCTTCATTGCACATAATGGCCCTTGCTGCATCCATTACTGCCTGTAGGCCACTGGCGCACAAGCGGTTTACTGTATTGCCGGCAACAGTTACCGGTAACCCTGCCAACAATGCTGCCATCCGCGCCACGTTGCGATTATCTTCACCGGCCTGGTTGGCGGCACCGGCAATTACATCTTCAATGGTTGTGGGGTCTATACCTTCATTTCTTTGCAATAAAGCACTAATGGTATGTGCCAATAAATCATCAGGCCGTATGGAACTCAATTTCCCGCCATAACGGCCCACCGGTGTTCTTACCGCATCTATTACATAACATGTTTTCATATTAAAATTCTTTTCTGCTTACTCCCAGTTAAATGAAGCGCAAGATAGAGTTTGTGCTACAAAATACCCCCTTTAGGGGCTTAGGGGGTATCTTTGCAAAATGAACACCCCTTTACCTAATATACGTCACTTGAGTATCGCAGACCTGGAAGCCTATTTTGAATCCATCGGTGACAAAAAATTCCGTGTTAAACAGGTTTATGAATGGATTTGGCAAAAGCATGCCCATAGCTTTGAAGCCATGAGTAACCTGAGTAAAGATTTACGTGCCAGGTTGACCAAAGATTTTTCTTTACCCGCACTGCAGGTTGACGCAACGCAATTCAGCAGCGACGGCACCATAAAAAGCCGTTTTAAAACCTTTGATGGCCATTTGGTAGAAGGTGTTTTAATACCTACTGATGAACGCAAAACAGCTTGTGTTTCCTCACAAATCGGTTGCAGTCTGAGTTGTAAATTTTGCGCCACCGGTTATATGGACAGGAAAAGAAACCTCACGTATGATGAGATTTACGACCAGGTAGTTATGATCAACCAGCAAAGTGAAAAAACTTTTGAAAAGAAACTATCTAATATCGTCTTCATGGGCATGGGCGAACCGCTGATGAATTACGACAATGTGTTGAAAGCCATCGAAAGGATCTCCGCAGAAGATGGCTTGTTCATGAGCCCGAAAAGAATTACCGTTTCTACCGCAGGTGTAGCCAAGCAAATAAGGAAGTTGGGTGACGATAAAGTACGTTTTAAGCTAGCGCTTTCTTTACATGCGCCTACAGATGCCAAACGTAATGAGATCATGCCGATTAATGAAAGTAATAATATTAAAGTACTGATAGAAGCGCTGAATTATTTCTACAAGCAAACTGGCAATGAGATTACGTTAGAATACATTCTTTTTAAAAATCTGAATGATTCTGATAAAGATGCAGAAGAATTGGTAAAGATTTACAGGCAGGTGCCAGCCGACCTGATCAATATCATCGAATACAATCCCATTGATGCTTTCAGGTATACCAAGCCGGATGAAGACACGGTACAAAACTTCATGCAATTACTCGACTCCAACAAAGTGAATGCCCGCCTGCGCCGCAGCCGTGGCAAAGACATTGATGCCGCCTGCGGGCAATTGGCAAATAAAGCTGGACGTTGATCCTATATAAATAAATTTTAACCATACTGCAGCTTTCGGGCTGCATTTGTTTTTTATATGGTATCTGTCTTCCGGGATACAAAAATGTTCCACTCTAACATTGACACGCACGAGAAGGTTTATCCTGTTATGCTTTATACTCACCGCACCTTTAACAATCATTTTTATTAATTGCTTAAACCTGCTTAAACTCTCGTGGTCTTATTTCAGAACAAATAAAAAATAAGACTATGAAGAAATTATTTATTGCCGCTTCAGCCATACTATTGTTATCGGGCACATTGCAGGCGCAATCAGAAAAAGGGAATACAACTACCCAACACCAGAATGGAACACATGCCCGTAAAGGCAAGAAGTTCGAAAAAATGAAAGCTAATCTCGGCCTGAGTGAAGACCAGGCAACAAAGATAAAAGCCACCCGGGCAGGACTTCATGAGAAGATAAAAGCTATTCGTGAAAATAAAAATTTATCTGAAAGACAGAAAAAAGAACAAGTGAAGGCAATCTCCAAACAGCAAAAAGAAAGTATGAAAGCCATCCTTACGCCCGCACAGCTGGAAAAGATGAAAGATGCTAAAAAAAGCAAAGCGACTGTTCCGGGAAAATAGATAATGAGTGTTTTATTGATCGATAGTACGAGAAGCGGCCAAAAACCCGCTTCTTTTTTTTTTGCTACCTTTACACTCCTGTTGAAAAACAGCATAAATGAAACAGCATGAAAAAACGCACAGACAACTTTGACAAGTTTGCCACCCAAAAAAAGGGTAGCGCAGTAAAAGAAGCTTACCGCCAGGAAAAGAAAAAAGTAAAATTAGAGGCCCGGGCCGCTGGGGAAGAGATGAGAAAGAAGAAAATAGAGAAGATGCGGGGGATTGACAGCAGCGACAAAGCCGATAAACCAAAAGATACAAGGTTCAAGCCCCAGGAAAGAAAAACCACACAATATGTAAAAGGGGCTACGAATAAGCCTCAGGTAAAAAATGAGAAGTCTGGTGCAAAAAACAATTTCCAACCCGAAACCTCAAACGCCAAACCAACCTCAGATTTTAAACTCCAAACGCCAAACGCTTCATCTGAGATAATGCCTTTGAACAAATTCATCGCCCATGCAGGCGTGTGTGGAAGAAGAGAGGCGGCTGAGTTGGTAAAAGAAGGCAAAGTTACTGTAAACGGTGATAAAATTTTTGAACCAGGTTATAAAGTCACCGGTGTCGACAAAGTGATTGTAAAAGGTAAACAGGTTTTCTTGCAAAGAAATTCTGTTTATATCCTGCTTAATAAGCCTAAGGATTTTATTACTACTTCCAATGATCCGCAGGGAAGGAAAACTGTGCTGGACCTCATCAAACATGCTACACCTGAAAGGGTATATCCTGTGGGGAGATTAGACAGGAATACAACCGGGGTACTTTTATTGACCAATGACGGTGAGCTGGCACAAAAACTCACACATCCTTCTTTTGAAGTAAAAAAAATATACGAGGTAACGCTGGATAAACCTGTTACCAAAAAAGACCTTGAATCAATCCTTAGCGGTGTAACCTTGGAAGACGGCCCTGTAAAAGCCGATGCGGTAGGTTATGCAGATGATAAAGACAAAAGCATTGTGGGTATCGAGATACACAGTGGTCGTAACCGTATAGTCCGGCGCATATTTGAACACCTGGGCTACGATGTAAAAGCATTAGACAGGGTAATGTTTGCCAACCTGACCAAGAAAAATGTTGACCGGAGCAAATGGCGTTTTTTAAATGAGAAAGAAGTTCGTTTACTCAAGTTCATGAATAAATCCTTCCTGAGAAAAAACACGGAAGCAGAATAATTTAGTTTTTTCGAACCAAGTGAAGCAAGGGGAGAAATCTGCTACCCCATAATGAGATTTTTCAATCGTACCTACTTCTAAATCACGGCAAATTTCATCTATGCAATTGGATATCATTTTCGAGAACAATCAGTTTATCGCTGTCAATAAACCTTCCGGGTTGCTCAGCATTCCAGACAGGCTGGGCCAGGAGCTTTCTTTAAAGGACCTGCTTAAAAACAAGTATGGCAATATCTACACGGTTCACAGGCTTGATAGGGATACCAGTGGTATTATTGTTTTTGCAAAAACCGAGGAGAGTCATAAACAGATCTCTCAGTTATTTGAAGGCAGGGAAATGGAAAAATATTATGTGGGTTTGGTATATGGTAATATGATGACCCCATCAGGTAGTATTGATGCCGCGATAATGGAACACCCGGGCAAGGCAACCAGGATGATGACGCATGCCAAAGGAAAAGTTTCTTTAACCGATTATGAAGTGCTCGAATCATTCCGGTTATATTCATGGGTACAATTCAGGATACATACCGGGCGAACACACCAAATACGTGTACACATGCAGCATATTGGTCACTCAATTGTATGTGATGATATTTATGGAGACCCGAAGCCTGTGCTGTTATCAACCGTAAAAAGAAATTTTAAACTCTCCAAAACAGCAGAAGAAGAAAGGCCGGTTTTAGCAAGACTGGCCCTGCATTCGCACCGCCTTAAGTTTACATTGAATAACGAAGATTTTGATTTGGAAGCAGCGGTACCGAAAGACCTGAAGGCCTTGCTGCAGCAACTGCGGAAATGGAAGAGTTAAGGTTATTTTGAATTTTGAATGATAAATTTTGAATAAAAATCGCTTACCATTTAAAATTCAACATTCAAAATAAAATACACTCATTCATTTTTATACACCACCCCATTTTTCATCACAAACTTCACCCTACCCATACTCTTTACATCTTTGGTAGGGTCGCCATCAACGGCTACAATATCGGCCAGTTTATCTTTTTCAATTGTACCCAGGCGGTCATCACCTAACAGGTCTGATGCGCTTAAGGTAGCGGCCCTGATGGCTTCCAGTATGGGCATACCGGCTTCTGTCATATAAACAAATTCCATCCAGTTTTTGCCGTGGGCATAAACACCGGCATCGGTTCCGAAGGCAATCTTTACACCTGCTTTGTAGGCTTTGGCAAAAGTGGCTTGTATATAATTACCTACTACGAGCGCCTTTGCCCTTACTACTTCGGGATAGTATCCGGGCTTTTTTG
>JAYSXR010000074.1:0-16521 GCA_043717145.1 Chitinophagaceae bacterium
TTGGGTTGGCCGGTGTTTCTATATGAACCAGTTTGATAGACGGATCTTTTTTTAATGCATCCGCTATAAGGTTCAGGTCGTGCATATCAATAAGGGTGGTCTTGATACCGGTTTGAGCAAGTACTTTCAGCAGCAGTTCATGTGTGCCGCCGTACAAGGAAAAATGCGAAAGGATCGTATCACCTGCTTTTAGCGTGCTTAAGAAAAGGGTTGTCATAGCAGCCTGTCCGCTCGAATGTAATAGTGCTTTCAGTTGTAACTGACTGCCATCAGGGTTACTGAGGCCGAAGGCTTCCAATGCAGCAATGGTTTCCTCTGCAGTGGTAAAAGTAGGGTTGCCCCATCGACTGTATATTTTTGTTTTATCGGCTCCGGCAAATCGGTCTGAGCCCTGTTGTGCCGAATCAAATGTAAAAGTGGAGGTAGCGTAAATAGGTGTAAGATGCGCGTAATCTGCATTGTCTTTACCCGCAGCGTGAATAGCTACGGAACTGACACCTGTAAGTGGAAATCGTTTATTCATTATTTTTGAATTGATACATGATTATTTAAACGTGATATGCCTTTAATAACTCCATTTCACCCAGGTAGCGCCCCAGGTAAATCCGCCACCAAAAGCGGCCAACACCAAGTTATCTCCTTTCTTCAATTGTTTCTCCCAGTCCCACAAACACAGTGGGATAGTAGCCGCCGTTGTATTTCCGTATTTCTGGATATTGATCATTACTTTTTCCTTGTCAATTCCCATGCGGTTGGCGGTGGCATCAATAATGCGCAGGTTGGCCTGGTGGGGTACCAGCCAGGCAACATCATCGCCGGTCATATTATTGCGCTCTAATAATTCGGCACTTACATCGGCCATACCTTTTACGGCGAATTTAAAAACGGGCTGGCCTTCCTGGTAGGCAAAATGTTCTTTGGCCAAAACAGTTTCAACTGTGGCCGGTTTTACTGAGCCGCCCGCTTTCATGTGCAGGTATTGGCGACCGCTTCCATCACTTCTTAAAATACTATCCAAAATCCCGGTACCATCAGTTGAGGGCTCGAGCAATACAGCTCCGGCCCCGTCGCCGAAAATAATACAGGTGGCGCGGTCGGTGTAATCAACAATAGCACTCATTTTATCAACCCCCACAACAATCACTTTTTTATATCGGCCGCTTTCAATGTACATAGCACCAGTGGTTAAGGCAAATAAGAAACCGCTACAGGCGGCGCTCATATCGTAACCCCAGGCATTGGTAGCGCCTATTTTATCGCAGATGATATTAGCTGTGGCGGGGAAAACCATATCGGGAGTTACCGTAGCACAGATCAGGCAGTCAATATCTTTTGGGTCAAGGTTCTTTTTGAGCAGGATCTCCTGAACAGCTGGTACGGCCATATCACTGCTGCCTTTACCGGGCTCTTTTAAAATCCTTCTTTCCGAAATGCCGGTACGGGTGCGTATCCATTCATCATTTGTATTTACCATCTTCTCCAGGTCAAAATTGGTGAGTTTAGTTTCCGGAACATATCCTCCTACCGAGGTGATGGCAGCTGTTATTTTATGCATATTGTTGTCTAAGATTGTCGCAAATATCCAGAAAGATTTGATTATAATTATACAAACCTTGGTTTAGCAACAGGATAAGTGCAGGAGGTTGAGAGTCAGTTGATTTAAATCATATTCGTCCAATTTTACAGCCTTTCCAATAAAGTTGCCAGATGCAATCTATTTTAACATATTTTTGAAACCGGTATGATCGCTTTTGTTAGAGGACATTTTGTTGTGAAAACGCCTGCCCGTGTGGTGGTGGACGTAAATGGCGTTGGATACGACCTTCAGGTGAGCCTGCATACGTATTCGGCTATCAGTAATAAAGAAACCGGGTTGCTCTTTACGTACCTGCATATTACCGAGAATGCGCAAACCCTTTTTGGTTTTGCAGAACTGGCAGAAAAGGAGATGTTTTTGCAATTGATCAGCGTTTCCGGGGTAGGTGCAGCTACGGCAAGGATGATGTTGTCTGGTTTGCGTCCCGATGAAATAGCCCGGGCCATTGTACAAGGCAACACAAGGCAGTTAGAAGGTATCAAAGGGATAGGCAAAAAGTCTGCCGAACGTTTGATAGTAGAGTTGAAAGATAAATTTGCCAAGCAAAATTTTGACGCTTCTTTTGCGGTTGCGGGGGTTCAGACAACAGATGGGGATGCTGTAAATGCATTGATTGCATTGGGTATTGGCAGACAAATGGCAGAGCAGGCGGTGAAAAAGACTATGGCATCTATAAAAGAAAGCAGTTCACTGGAAGACATTATTAAACAAGCACTAAAAAACTTATAAACTATAGCCTCAATTTCTACCTAACTAAGTTTTGTAATTATCGTATCTATTTCTACCTAACCAAGCGCAACTGTTTGAAGGCCATTCGCTATTTTATATGTATCGTTATTCTTTTGCTGTTGGGCACGCGCGCAACATCACAGCAAAAAGACTCTGTGCGTTATCCCATAAACGACCGGAGGGGAGACCCTTTGTCGAACCCCAGCAAAAACCCATTTAATATCGGCGATAATTCCCTGATTAAAAGGGATATTGAATATGATCCCAAAACGAGGCAATATTATATAGTAGAAAAAATCGGCAGCACGTATTACCGCAAGCCTACGTCTTTAACTTTTGATGAATTCTGGAAAATACGCGCACAACAATCAGAGACGGATTATTTCAAAAAAAGGGCAGATGCATTAACGACCCTTAACCTGAAAACACCGCGTCCTAAAATGCGGATATATGATAATTTATTCGACCGGATTTTCGGGTTAAGTGGCAATGGCTTAAAAGTAGATATCCGCCCTACGGGTGAAGTAAATATTATGGCCGGCTACCAGGGGCAGAATATTGATAACCCAACATTACCCGAGCGGGCCAGGAAAAATGGTGGTTTTGATTTTGATATGAATGCCAAAGTAAATGTAAATGCAAACATCGGCGAGAAACTCAAGTTCCCTATTAATTATAGTACCATTTCTAATTTCGGTTTTGATAATCAACTGAAACTCGATTACAAAGGACTGGATGATGAGATTATTAAAAGCCTCGAAGCAGGTAATATCTCTTTTCAATCAAGAAGTGTATTGATACCCAGTGCACAAAATCTATTTGGTATCAAAACCCAATTGCAGTTTGGAAAATTATTTGTTACCGCTGCGTTAGCCAACCAAAAATCCTCGCGGCAGTCTGTTGGCCTCCAGGGCGGGACCTCTTCTCAGAATTTTACAAAGAAGTTGGATGATTATGAAGAAAACCGTCACTTTTTATTAGGACAATACTTCCGGAATAATTATAACAAAACCATGTCGAACCTGCCCGTGGTAAACTCGCAGGTACAGATACAAAGGATGGAAATATGGGTAACCAACCGAACCGGTGCTACAACTGATGCCCGTGATATTGTTGGTTTGATGGACCTTGCAGAATCGAAACCCTATAACCCGGCTGTAAGGTCACTCACCACAAATCCATTACCCGCTAATGGTGCGAATGACCTGTATGCCTCATTGGTAAGTAACCCTAATGCACGTAACCCGGCATTGATAAACACATTGCTACTGTCTAAAGGATTAAAACCGGTTGATGATTATGAAAAAACGTTTGCCCGTAAACTAACGCCCGCTGAATATTATTTTAATCCGCAGGTTGGTTTTGTTTCTATTAATGTGCAGTTACAGTCTGATGAAGTGTTGGCAGTGGCATATCAATACACCTATAACGGGAGGGTTTACCAGGTTGGTGAGTTTTCACAGGATGTAGCATTGGATTCATCACGCGGCGTACAAAAAGTATTGTTCCTGAAATTATTAAAAGCCACTTCGCAAAGAACAGAATTGCCAACATGGGGCTGGATGATGAAAAATGTGTATTCACTGGACCTGTTAGGAGGCATACAGAAAGAAGATTTTAAGCTGAATGTTTTATATGAAGAACCCAGTGGCGGATTAAAAAGATACCTGCCTGAAAGCTCTCCCGCAGTGGATGGCAAGTCGCTGTTACGTATCTTAAACCTGGATAGGCTTAATAATCGAAACGATCCGCAGCCCGATGGGGTATTTGATTATATTGAAGGCTTTACCGTACTGCCTCAAATGGGCCGGGTGGTATTTCCGGTACTGGAGCCGTTTGGTCGCGACCTGGATACCCTGGCTTTTGCCGGTCAATCAACTGCGCTCAAAAAGAAATATATCTATTATCAATTGTACGATTCCATTAAGGCCATTGCACAAACCTATGCCAACCTAAACAGGTTTGTGATGCAGGGCCAGGTAAAGGGAAGTGCAGGCGGATCTGAAATTTCATTAAATGCTTTCAATATTCCGCCGGGGTCGGTTACCGTAACAGCTGGCGGGTTGGTTTTGCGTGAGGGCGCCGATTATGTGGTAGATTATAACCTGGGTACTGTTAAAATTATCAATGCGGGTATACTCAGTTCAAACGCCGCAGTAAAAGTTTCATTTGAAAACAATGCCGGCTTTGGCATACAGCAAAGGAGTTTTACCGGACTGCGGTTAGATTATGTTGCTAATAAGAAATTAACGATTGGAACATCTTTTGTGCGACTGTCAGAAAGACCTTTTTTTACAAAGATGGGCTATGGTGAGGATCCGATTAAGAACACCATGTATGGGGGAGACTTTAGTTACCGATCTGAATTACCCGGACTCACACGGCTTCTGGATAAGTTGCCATTCTATTCAACCAAAGCCAAATCATTCATTACTGCCTATGGTGAAGGTGCTATACTCAAACCGGGGCACCCATCGCAAATCGGTTCAGGGGATCAGGGATTGATTTTTTTGGATGATTTTGAAGGCACGCGAACAAGCATCGATCTTCGTTTTCCTTTTGTAGCATGGGCACTGGCCTCTACACCGCAGGGGAACCCCAAATTCCCCGAAGCAACTTTAACCGATTCTATAGATTATAATTTCAATCGCGCAAAACTGGCATGGTATAATATTGAGCCTAATCTACAAGATAGGAACAGTCCGAATAACCCGCTGCGTAAAGATCTTGCAGAGCTGAGTGATCCGAGGGTAAGGCAGGTGTTTACGAATGAATTGTTTCCGCAGCGTACAACTAATATTACCGATGTTCAGGCGGCTACTTTTGATCTGGCGTATTATCCAACTGAAAAAGGCCCATACAATTTTGAAAGTCGTGCAACAGAAATAAATGGTAACGGAAAATTATCAAAACCTGCAGCCCGCTGGGGCGGATTGATGCGCGCAATTGATCAAACTGATTTTGAGACTGGCAATATTGAATTCACAGAGATTTGGGTACAGGATCCTTTCATAAAAAACCCTAACAGCAAGGGTGGAAAAATGTACCTGAATTTCGGTAATGTGAGTGAAGATATTTTGAAAGACGGTAAACGCTTTTATGAAAACGGGATGAATACACCCAATATTCCTGCAGCAGTGGATAGCAGCAATACGTGGGGTAAAACGCCCGTTAACCCCATACAGATCACACAGTCATTCAGTAACGACCCCAACGACAGGCAATACCAGGATGTAGGTTTTGATGGATTGGATGATGAGGCGGAAAGAAGAAAGAAAGCATATGTATTGCAAAAACTGGCTAACAATTTCGGAACCGGTTCAGTGGCTTATCAGCGTGCACTGGCGGATCCTTCCAACGATGATTACAAATGGTACCGCGACCCAGTTTTTGATGCAGCCGGAACCGGTATACTAGGGAGGTATAAAGATTTTAATAACCCCCAGGGAAATTCGCCTGTGGCCACTACCGGCGGACAATTTTCTTCAGCTGCCACTTTATATCCCGATAATGAAGACCTGAACCGCGATAATACTTTGAATGAAACTGAAGCTTACTATGAATATGAAATTGAATTAAAACCTGGAATGGATGTTGGTATCACACCTTATATAACCGACAAACGCGTAGTAAACGTTAATTCTGCCGATGGATTGAGGCGTACAGAAAACTGGTTTTTATTCCGTATTCCTATTAAAGGCTATACAAAAAAAGTAGGAAATATTCCTGACTTTAAATCTATCCGTTTTGCAAGGGTATACCTGACTGATTTTGAAGACTCTGTGGTTTTGCGTTTAGCGAGGATGGACCTTGTACGTAACCAATGGCGCCAGTTTATTTATAATATTGATACTACGGGATCCTACACACCAATAAATAATGCAGGCGGAACCATCTTTAATACATTGGCAGTGAACCTGGAAGACAATAGCAGCCGCACACCTGTTAATTACCTGATGCCACCCGGTGTGGAACGTGTTCAATTGTTAAGCAATAACGGTGTTAACCTGCAGCAGAATGAGCAAGCCATGAGTTTAAAAGTAAACAACCTGCTTACCGGCGATTCAAGAGGTGTTTTTAAAACTTTGAATTTAAACATCAACCAATACGGAAAATTAGCTATGTACATACATGCTGAATCTGTTATCGGTCAAAGACCATTAAAAGATAAAGAGCTCTATGCGGTGGTGAGGATAGGCCAGGATTTCCTCAACAATTATTATGAGATCAAAATACCCTTAAAAATTACAGCACCCGGAATGTATGTGCGGGGACAGGAAGAAAAAATATGGCCTACAGAAAATAACCTCGATTTTAGTTTGTCTTCATTGATAAACCTGAAACTGAAAAGAAATAATGCAGGAGCCTCACTTACCAAAATATTCAGGGATGTATTGGATAATAAACTGATCTCCATTATGGGTAACCCCAACCTTAGCCAGGTAAGGGGTATGCTGATAGGGATAGAAAATCCGTTAAAAGCGGATGGTGCTATTGTAAATGCTGAAGTATGGGTGAATGAATTGCGTTTATCGGAATTGGATGAACGTGGTGGCTGGGCCGCACAAGGAAGGGTAGACCTTACGCTAGCAGACCTGGGTACTATATCCATTTCTTCCAATACACACACAACAGGCTTTGGTACTATTGAACAGAGGGTGAATGAAAGGGCACGTGAAAACCTTTCACAGATTGATGCTGCTGCCAATATTGATGCAGGTAAACTGGTACCGAAAAAAGCAAGATTATCAATTCCCGTGTATGCAAGTTTTAACAGGACGGTACTTACACCGGAATACGACCCGTATGACGGCGATGTGAAGTATAAAGACAAATTGAATGGCAGCCCAAAAGAAAAACGCGATTCAATCCGGAATGCAGCAGTAGATCAAACAACCATTAAAAGCGTGAATTTTACGAATGTAAAAATATTGCCGGCTACCAACAAGCCGGGACTATTAAGGCTAAGTAATTTTGATTTTAGTTATGCCTATTCACAAATCACGCAAAACAGTCCTGTGATATTGCAGAATACGGTTACCAAACAACGTGGCGGACTTGGGTATACTTTTGTCGGACAAACAAAATACATTGAGCCATTTAAAAAACTAATCGGATCAAGAACACCCTGGCTGGCTTTGATTAAGGATTTTAATTTTAACCTGAAACCCTCTTTTTTAAGTTTCAGGGCTGATATCAACCGTCAGTTTGGTGAATTCATACCAAGGATCGTAAATACAGTGGACAGCAAAGTGGAAAGGGTTGATACCACTTATGACAAGTATTTTACCTTCGACCGTTTTTATAATATGCGTTGGGATCTTTCAAGATCGCTTAATTTGGATTTTAATGCAACCAACAATGCAAGGATTGATGAACCTTTTGGAAGGATTGATACCAAAGAAAAGAAAGATACGGTTAGAGAAAATCTTTTCAAAGGTGGAAGAAATACCCTCTACCAGCAAAGAGCAACCCTTAATTATAGTCTCCCGCTAAATAAATTTCCTTTAACCGATTGGATAACGGCCCGATACAGTTATGGAACTTCTTACAACTGGATAGGTGCCAGCCGTATTGCCATTAACCTCGGCAATACTATAGAAAATACACAGGATAATAACCTTACCGCACAATTTAATTTCACAAGCTTATATAACAAATCAAAATGGTTACGTTCGTTGGATAATATACCGCCGCCGAAATCTAATCCTAAAAATCCCGCAACGAAAGGAAATTTGAAAAATAATGCAACTGCTATAGGTGCGGTTATCCTTAGCAAGGAAGAAGTAGTAAAAGGCTTAAAGGGTAAAAAAAGAACGGAAGCTTTAAAGAAATGGCGGCAACAAAAAAGGGATGAAAGTATCGCCCAAAAATTAAGTAAGGCCAATGAGCCAACCGAGCTTAATGGGGCAACCAGGGCTGTAGGCAGGTTCGTAACCATGTTAAAAGCCGTATCATTTAACTATTCAGCAAGGTATAGCAGCCGCTTGCCCGGTTACACGGATAGCACTCAATACCTTGGTCAAAACTGGAATAGCCTTGCCCCGGGTCTGGATTATGTTTTTGGCAGGCAGCCGGATACTAACTGGTTAAATAAAAAAGCATCACAGGGATTAATCACCAGAGACAGTACTTTCAATTTTCTGTTCAGGCAAAATTTTGAACAGCGTTTCAGTATCACCGCGCAAATAGAACCCATCAAGGAATTTAGGATCGATATTAACCTGGATAAAACATTTACGAAAGAATATTCAGAGTTATTTAAAGATACCACTGGTAGGGCAGGACTTAATCATTTAAATCCATTGTCCAGTGGCGGGTTCAGTATTTCTTATATTTCATTTGGTACATTGTTTGGAAGCCACAACCCGAATGAGATATCAGAGACTTTCAGAACATTTGAAAGTAACAGGTTAATTATCTCAAAAAGAGTGGCCGAACAAAACCCTTATTGGCAGGCTTTACCTGCCGGACAAAAATTTGCAGCGGATGGTTATGCTAAAGGGTATGGCCGTTATGCGCAGGATGTATTGGTGCCCGCATTTATAGCCGCATATACTGGTAAAGATCCAAACGCATTTCCTTTGATTAAACAGTCAAACTCGAAAATAAGTTCCAATCCTTTCAGTGGTTTAGTTCCGAGACCTAATTGGAAAATGTCGTATACCGGGTTAACCAAAATACCGGCACTGGCTGCTAAATTTAGTAATATTACTATAACCCATGGCTATGTGGGAACGCTTAGTATGAATAGTTTCAACAGTGCTTTATTATACCAGGATCCTTTCCGGTTTAGTGCACCCGGGTTTATTGATACTGTAAGTGGTAATTACATCCCGTATTTCCTGGTACCAAATATTACCATGAAAGAAAGTTTTGAACCACTAATCGGTATTGAAGTTACTACTATAGACCAGCTTAACCTTAATTTCAAATACAGCAAAAGCAGGTTATTAAGTCTGAGTTTAATTGACTACCAGTTAAGTGAGAGCCGCGCAACTGAATGGACTGTGGGAGCCAGCTGGCGTAAGAAAGGTTTTAATCTTCCTTTTAAATTACCTGGCGGGAACGGAAAAAAATTGCAAAACGATCTGACCTTTAAGTTCGACCTGTCCATGCGGGATGTATCGAACAGTAACAGTCGTCTAGATCAAACAAATGCTTATGGAACCGGGGGGCAGAAAGAGGTCTCTATTCAACCATCCATAGATTATGTTTTAAATAACCGTATCAATATAAAATTCTTCTTTGATCAGCGAAGGGTTATCCCGTATATCTCAACTTCCGCACCCATTACTAATACAAAAGCCGGAATAAGTATACGGATATCGTTGGCACAATAAGTGTTGTTTGCATTTGCCCGCTAAATAAAAAATAAAACCGCATATTGGCAGATCATTAAAATAATCTACCAACATGCGGCTAAAAAATAATTGCCATCTATTAACTTTTTCTAAAAGCCCATTTACCCATTTCTTTCCAGGTTACTTTTTTACCATACATCAAGATACCAGTACGGTAAATTTTACCGCTTAACCAGGTTGTAAAAACAAAACCTCCGATTAACGATGCCATACTCGCTGCCAGTTGCCAGTAAGGAACCGTTCCCGGAATACCATAAGCAATCCTGGCCATCATTACCATGGGTGAACTGAATGGAATAATACTTGCCCAGATAGCAATAGGTGTACTTGGATCCTGTACCGCATTGCTCATAATAATAAACGAGAAAATGATCGGCATAGTAATAGGCAGCATCAAACTTTGCGCATCCTGTGGGTCTTCATTTACCACACTGCCCACTGCCGCAAATAAAGCAGCGTAAAACAGGTAACCACCCAGGAAATAAAAGATAAAACAACCAATTATTACCGGCCAGTTAGCGGTACTGATGGTATGCTGTACTTTATATATTTGTTGCGCAGCTTCTCCGGCTTTCACCATTCCGCCTGCAGGCATCTGACCATTGTATTGCTGTAAAGTATTTACCTGCTCTAGCACATCATGGGGGATGAACGCCTGGGCTACGGTAGTTAATCCAACAATCAAAATAATCCACATCAGAAACTGTGTTAAGCCTACGGCACCAATCCCTATGATCTTGCCCATCATCAATTGAAAAGGTTTAACACTGCTAATAACTACTTCTGCAATGCGGTTTGTTTTTTCTTCCATCACGCCACGCATTACCATGGCACCATAAATAAACATGGTAATATAAATGAGCATGCCACTGCCAAAACCAATCGCATACGATAATGCGGCATTGCTTTCTTTGGTAGTGCCGCCATTTTCTTCCACTGCTTTTAACTCCGCAAATTGCGATTGCTTATGAATAGAGTCTAATTCTAATTTATTAATACCTGCATCCTGTAGCATTTTGTCTTCAATAGCTGCATTAATACGGTCGCTGATAGTGCCCTCAGTAGTGATACTTATCCTTTTCTTCGACCGGATGATATAGTTTACTTTCTGGCTGCCTTCAAATTTCGGAATCAGAATGATATCGGTATAGCCTTTTGTTAAATAATTAGTGGTATCCACACCAGCAGGAAAATCAAAAGAGACTTCATTGCTATTTTTGAGGTTGCCTTTAAAAAAACTGTTGTTGTCTATTACAGCTATTTTATGACTGTCTTTTCCTTTGATGGCTAGAAAGGTGGCTGTGGCAATAAATCCCACAATCAATAACGGCATCAAAATTGTTGTAAGAATAAATCTTTTATTTTTTACCCTTGTGAGGTACTCGCGTTGTATGATGAGCGATATCTTATTCATATGGTTAGTTTGGAATGAGAAGTATTGAGTTGATTAAGTAGTCATTTTTTGAAATGCCCGCGAAGTGGCATTGGTGCCTTCAACCAGGTTAATGAATATTTCATTTAAAGACGGCAGTATCTCATTGAATGATTCAATGGTTAGGTTCTGTTGCAAAAAATATTGTAATACATCATTGCTTCTAAACCCTTCATTAATCCTTACGGTTAGGGCGTTTGCCTGCTGATCGGCTAACTGGAAAGAATTACTGTTTACCATTGCCGGCACTTCACTTAATTTGATGCTAAACTTATTTTCTTTGAACTGCTGTTTGATATCGCCTACGGTGCCATCTAATATTTTCTGACCGAGGTTTACCAACACGATATGGTCGCATATTTCTTCTACCTGCTCCATCCGGTGGGTACTGAAAATGATGGTGCTTCCACGTTGGGCCAAACCGTATATCTCATCTTTTATCAGGCTAGCATTCAGCGGGTCCAACCCGCTGAAAGGCTCATCCAGAATAATCAGCTTGGGTTCGTGTAATACGGTTATCACAAACTGGAGCTTCTGGCTCATACCCTTACTAAGATCCTCTACTTTTTTATTCCACCAACTTTCCATTTCCAGTCTTTTAAACCAGAATTTTATCTTTTCCATGGCTTCACTTCTGCTCAGGCCCTTTAGTTGTGCAAGGTATAAGGCCTGCTCGCCAATTTTCATCTTTTTGTATAAACCCCGTTCTTCGGGCATGTAGCCGATTTTGATAATATCGTTCAACGGATCAAAATCTCTTCCATCGAATTGGATACGGCCACTATCGGGAAAGAATATTCCGGTGATCATCCGGAGTAAGGTTGTTTTTCCGGCACCATTAGGGCCCAGTAAACCAAAAATGCTGCCTTGTTTGATAGAGAAGCTGATATCATCTACCGCTTTTTGGGTAGCATAATATTTTTTCAGGTTGTGGAGTTCTAAAATATTGCTCATAAGTATCAGGTTATTTTCAAATTTACTGTACCTGTCAGCGATTCTATTATTTTTTTGCTGATGTACGGAGAATTAGTAGCATTGTTCACATAATTATTACAATAACTGTAGCATAAAATCATAATATTGCCACTAAATGTAAAAAAGGAGATACGTATGAAGATGGAGATGTTTAAGCATTGTAAAGTAGCACTCATATTAATGGCTGTATTGATCCTTACAGGAAGCTGGGGGTTCCTGGTTCATAAAACGGCACAGCAGTTGGCCATATATGAATTACCCCATGGGATGAATACTTTTTTTTACCGGAATATGGAATACCTGGTAACGAATGCCTCCCGCCCGGATACGCGCCGCAATACAGATAGTACCGAGGCCACTAAACACTTTATTGATCTTGAAATGTATGGTAAAGATGCAGCGCACAAAATGCCGACAGACTGGAAATCGGCAGTAAAGAAGTATTCCAAAGACAGTTTATTAAAATATGGCTATGTGCCTTACCATGTTGTTTATATGAAAGGTAAACTTACCGAAGCGTTTAAGAATGGCAATAAGGACAGCATCTTGTTTTATGCGGCCGACCTAGGTCATTATATAGAAGATGCCAATGTGCCTTTGCATACTACGGTTAACTATGATGGCCAGCTGAGCAACCAGAAAGGCCTGCACAGTTTATGGGAATCAATGATACCTGAACTGGAGATTACAAATTATAATCTCTATTCACCACACAAAGCCACTTACCTGAAGCATCCGGGCATAGCAATTTGGGGTGCTATACGCCGAGCTGCAGCGTTGTTGCCGGATATGTTACAAAAAGAAAAAGCGATAAGCCTTGGATTTACCGAAGAGCGAAAGTTCCGAGTGCAGATAAGAAGGGGCCGTGAATCGAAAAGTTATACTAGCGAGTTTGCAAAAGCATATGCGGCTGCACTGAAAAATACCATTAATGACCAGCTGATCCATTCTGCCAACCTGGTAGCCGATTTCTGGTATACAAGCTGGGTTGATGCAGGGAAACCAAATCTGGCCGCTCTCACCGGTAACTGGACAAGCGAGGATAAAGAAAAACTCAATGACGATTTTATCCTGTTTAAAAACAATAAACTGTTGCAAAACAACCGGTTACTCGCAAAAAAAACAGAAATCAAAGAAATTGAGCAATAAATGAGGCTTAAAAAAAATGGGTGTAAAAACGGTGGCCAGATGGTAACCGTTTTTTATTTTACGGACGCCAAAGGAGTGGAGAAGAGACATTCATATATACAAAATTAGATACTGCAATAAATGCCGGTACCTATTCATCAGGTATTCGAATTTATCAGTTTTACCACAAATTTTACTGCTTATACCAGAAGTAGCGGCTATTATCGGGGGGTATATAGCCTGCTATTTGTGACTCTCTACAACTTAATTCATGTCCATTTTTGGGTAACATTACATTTAAATGGCAATTAAGGACTGGAGAGGTTCTACCTCTCTTTATTTATAATCATATCCGCCACCCTTTCTCCATCCATGGCAGCACTGACAATTCCGCCGGCATAACCCGCACCTTCGCCGCAAGGATATAAATTTTGAATGTCGGGATGTGTTAGCAGATCAATATCCCTAGGAATACGAACCGGGGAGGAGGTTCTGCTTTCTGTAGCTACAACTACTGCTTCATTGGTATAATACCCACGCATTTTTTTGCCAAAAGCAACCAAACCTTTTTGGAGACTTTCGAAAATAAAATCTGGCAATACATTATTCAGGCCGGTTGAAGTAATACCGGGTAAATAACTGCAGCCGGGCAAATCAGTGGAAACTTTATTCTCACAAAAATCAATCATTCTTTGTGCGGGGGCAACAAATTTACCGCCACCTGCAATAAAGGCGGCTTGTTCAATTGCCTGTTGAAAATGCATTAATAGCAAAGGTGAATTTTGGAATTTCGAAAAATCGGCATTGGTTTTTTCAAAATATTTTTTGGCATCAACTGTTTTAACCTGTACTACCATACCGCTGTTGGCATAGGGATTATTTCTTTTGCTGGGACTCCATCCATTTACTACCAACTCTCCATTATTTGTAGCCGCCGGGGCTATGATACCGCCGGGACACATACAGAAACTAAACACGCCCCTTTCATTTACCTGCTCTACCAGGCCATAAGAGGCTGGCGGCAGGTAGCCATCCCTTACCGAGCAATGGTATTGGATAGAATCAATCAGGGCTTGCGGATGTTCAATTCGTACACCCAGTGCAAATGGTTTTGCCTCAATAAGCAATTGTTTCTCATTAAATAGCTGGAAAATATCCCGTGCAGAATGACCCGTTGCCAATACTGCCGCGTCTGCGGCAAGGGTATCACCATCTGATGTTGCAACGGCTTTTAGTATGCCGTTTTGAATGATCAGGTCAACTACTTTTTTTTCGAACAGAAAAATGCCGCCGCTATCTATAATCTGTTGACGGATGGCAGTAATGATATCAGGTAATTTATTCGTACCTATGTGCGGATGTGCCTCATATAGTATCTTTTCTTCGGCCCCGAATTGAAACAGCAGGTTCAATATCCGGTTAATATCACCGCGTTTACTGCTTCTTGTATATAATTTGCCATCGCTGTAAGTACCGGCACCACCTTCTCCAAAACAATAATTGCTCTCTGGGTTTATCATCCCTTCTTTATTAAGTATGGCAAGGTCTCTGCGGCGTGCCTTTACATCCTTACCCCTTTCTAGCACAATGGGCCGTATACCGGCTTCGATCAATTTCAATGCTGCAAAAAGGCCGGCTGGCCCCGCACCTATAATAATGACTTTCGTTTTGGCTTCACTTACATCTTTAAAGGGAACAGGTGTGATACTTCTCTCATGAAAAGGTTCATCAATAAAAGCTTTCACGGTAAGGTTAATCCACACCTGCTTGCCCCGGGCATCCATGGATTGTTTTAGTTTGTAAAAACCGGTAACCCCGGTTTCTTTTGTACCCAGCGATTGGGCTATGTATTGGTTAATGACTTTATTATCAACTGCTTCGGAAGGGGTAAGCTTAAGCTGGATATCTTTTTGCATACTGTTAGGGGTTTATCCTAAAAAGCGACACAGGGTTCAGATTTTGGAATTGAAAACAAAAAATTCCAATCCCTAAATTTCAAAATCAAAAGGGAAGGTCATCTATATTGTCTGTGGCAGACGGCATATCAGTATAATTAACCGAATCGGCACCATTATTTGTCTGGTCCATTTTCATAGTTTCCATTCTCCAGGCATCCAGGTTGGTAATATAATTCTCACGCCCTTCTTTCATCCACTTAGTGCCTTTGATATTGAACTGCACTTTTACCTCATCGCCAAGGTTAAAACGATCGGGCATGGCTGTCTTATCCTGTACACATTGAAATTTCACATAATTGGTAATAACTCTGCCACCAATATCTTCTGATTTTTCAATTACAAATTCCCGGGTCTTGAATGTTTCAGTGCGTTGAACGATATCAAATTTCGCTACCAGTTTACCAATAATTTCGTACGACATGTTTATTTTTTTAAAGTGGTCAAAAGTAGGATTAAAATGCGCTAACAGCCTAAAAAAAACATTCCTCAGCTGATTAATATTGTATCTTCAACATGTAACCTGAACTAACTATGCGAAGGAATCCCACGCCGCTGCTTATTGCTGTTTTATTCGTTTTTTCCTGCAGTACTCCCCATCAAAGCAACACGCTTACTTATAATGATTACAGGATTGAAAAGCAACTTAAACCAGATTCAACCCTTGTAATGATGTTGCAACCTTATTCGCTAACCATGAATGCATCAATGAATAAGGTGATTGGATTTTCCAGTAATAACCTTAATGCCAAACAGCCGGAAAGCGGGCTGGGAAATTTTATGGCCGATTGTATGCGGCTGATGGGTGAAAAAAAATTCGGCAGAAAAGTAGATGCCGGTTTTATGAATCAGGGAGGTATCCGTTCTTACATACCCAAAGGTAATATTACTGTTGGAAAAATATTTGAACTGATGCCTTTTGATAACCTGCTGGTATTGCAGGAAGTAAGGGGATCTATATTACAGCAATTTCTTGATAAGATCGCTGCTGATGGGGGATGGCCTGTGTCGGCAGGTGTTATTATGGGTATCAAAGAAAAAAAAGCAGTACAGGTATTAATTAATGGAAAACCACTTGATGAAAAGGCAACTTATATCATCGCCAATTCAGATTATGTGGCCAACGGGGGAAGTGATTGTGAAATGTTACGCAAAATCCCTAAAATAGATAAAGGCTATCTGTTTAGGGATGCTTTGATAGAATATGTGATTGATTTAACCAAACAGGGCCAACCTGTTGATTCAAAGATAGAAAACCGGGTTACCAATGTCAATTAACAGGAGAAAGTTCATTAAGAAAACTGCTTTTGCCGGAGGGGTATTAGCTGCAGCGTCATTACT